>CAJQOF010000102.1 GCA_905479855.1 uncultured Cytophagales bacterium | reverse complement strand
CTGCAAACTCTGACCAGTCTCCCCCTACTGATTTTTCGTAGAGCTTTTTATCTAAATTAGTGAGAGATATTCCCATTTTTTTGGCTAGCCGCCCCCCCAGACGTGCCCAATATTTTTTAATATCTTCCGCAATCTCCCCTTGTTCTCGCACATTATAGCCACCAGACATATACATAGACATTTGATGGTGCAGGACAATGGCATTGGGGTATGCATAAGATTTTGCTGCTAGTGTGGTAATAAAGGCGGCCATAGAGGCTGCAAAGGATTTGACCACCACATGGACAGGCGCTTGGCTATGCTCCATTGCCTTAAGGATGCACCAGCCTGCCAAAACAGAGCCGCCCGGTGAGCTGCTGATCACAATAAATATGGGTTTAGTGTTGTCCTTATTATTGAAGTACTGTATACGATCTGTGACGTAATTGGCTTTCCAGTCTGAGATCACCCCATTTAGCTCAATACGCCGGTCGGAGATTACCAAGGAACCATCCTTTTGTAGCGGCTCATCTAGATAAACTGGCCCTCCGTCCGCATAAGTGGCTCTCTTTTTTCTGGCATCATACTGCTTCACTTCTGCACGGAACTGTTCCGTTTCCATCTTTAATAAGCTTACCTTCAGGTGCAAATTGGTAGCAGAGAGGTTAAACTTCTCTATTGCCTGATCCACCTTGGCCTGGGAAATCGCTACTTCTGCTCTCAGCCGCTCTTTCTCCTGATTAAGCAGCCGCATATCTTTTGCATGTGCTTTCTGGTTCTTCCCCTCCTCAATTTCCCACCTGAGCGCCATGGCTTCTTTCTCCAGTATAAGTCTCCTTACCTCAGCTTCCAACGCAGCGAGTTCCTTCTCTAGTCGCGCTTTGTTCAGGGCGTTTTCCAGCTCTATGGATTCTTGCTCTTTGCGCTTTTTGTCAAACTCACGCTCTTGTTGGGTTCCCTCTTCTTGCACACTTGCAGCGGCGCCATTGCCTTGCTCTGTTGGCCCAATAGGTTGTTCAGCGGTGGCGTATACTTGTAGGGCTGTGGCGCCAAGGAGAAAAAGACTTACAAAAGCGGTGTAGATTACGCGCATGGTGTTGATGTTTTTTTAGCGATGGTGAATAGCCCAAGGCGGTAGTTGATCGCAAAGATAAGGCGATGGCTATCCTAATTATGTTGTCCGGCTAGGGCTCGAACCTAGACTCTTCTGGACCAAAACCAGACGTGTTGCCAATTACACCACCGGACAATGATGGGTAGGGTGCAAAGCTAGGGCGAATTTGTGAAATTAGAAATAGCCAGTTGCAGATATTTGTGGGCATTGGGTGAAGAAGAGCCAAAGTCGAGGCCACTTACCCACCATTCCGAGCCACGTTGAGGGTCTTGCTCGGAATATTTAGCGGGTTATTATGCGGCGAACATCGCCGAAAATAAGCGCAGCGGAGGACGAAAAAGCCTTTGCTTAGACGCTGTAAGGCTAAGTTCCTTCGCCAGTTCCTTCGAGATCCTTTAAGATCCTTCGTTGCAGCCAGGACAGGCCAGAACAAAACGCAGGATGACAACAAGGAGGGTCCGTAGTCTGCAGACTACAGACCCTCCTGCTTTATCGGCGACTATCATCGCCCGATTGGCTACTTGGCGCGCGCCAAACCCGCTAGCTGCTTAGTGCCTACTGCAAATGCTCTTTCATAAACCCTTTTACCTTGGCTACGCCTTCCTTAATGGGGTTATCCTCCCCTTTGCAAAGCTTGTCCGCTTGCCTCTTCAGCGTCTTCTGAAGACACTTTCTTTCTTCATCTCCAATGAGTGCCCCAAGTAGCGCACCGACCACGATGCCACCTACGAAAGTTATTAGTCCTTTTCTCATAATCAATTGCTTTTTGTGTTAAAACCTGATGATTCTGCGCGCAAGTTAGCAAAAACTATGCTGCCCATTGCATACTTCTTGCTCATTCCTGCTTATCTCGTCTGTTGTTGCATGCGCAAGGTACTAAAACACGCTCTGTTCACGATAGCCGCTTTTTATTGATAAGGCAACAGACACTCCTTGGTTGCTGTTTTTGAAGGGTTTTGTGATACCCTAAAAAAAAGATTTACATTTTTGTTGGTTTTTACAGTAGAAAGTTATAAAGTTGTAGATCTGTAATGGCTATGAGGAGAATGGGGAAATGTTCAATAAAAAAACAGTATTAACAGGGGAAACTTGAAACAACTATGAATATACTAAGAAAATTTATTTGGGTGCTGGGGTTGCCAGTAGCCATGTGTGGGCTCGCTACGCCGCAAGTTTATGCACAAACAACAGAAAGCGTACAGGAGGAAACCTCACCAGCACCTGAGGAAAAGAAAGAAGAAAAAGAAGAAGAAAAAGAAGCAGCTAGTAATTATAAGATCAAAGCTTCGGTGGGGGTAAGTGGGGCGTATGATGTCAGCAACTTTTATGAAGAGAAAGACAAAAAATTTGGCCCCGCAAGCGTTCCCATGACGAGTGGTGGAGACAATGGAGACAATGGAAAGAAGTCTGTTTTTGAGCACTCCGTAAAGTTGACTATAGAGAAAGAATTGGTAGGGAAGATTTTAAAGTTGGTTATAACGAGTGACCTAAAAGAGGGATATGGAGAATATGGCGGCTTGAGAATAGGGAAGGCTGCCAGCAGCTTTTCCTCTGGTACTTGCGGCCTAGCGGGTAGAAAAGCTGTACAAGTGCGGTGGCTCTATAAGGTGGACAATCTTAGCTATACGCTAGGGATTGAAGCTGCGCCCGACTTTGAGATTTACCCAAAAGAGAAAAAAGAAGAGGATAAAAAAAAGAAACCGCTCGCTCCTTTGAATAACCTTCCTGCAGCGGCCGCCAATGTGAAGTATGAAATCAAGAAAACATTTCATGCATGCATAGGAGGGGTACTTAGAGCGCTGGAACATCGCACCAACAAGGATGAGACGTGCAAAATTCTACCTGCCTTTGGCGCCACTTTGGGGCTGAAGTACCATGCCATTCCTGATGTGCTTACCGTGAAGGGAGAAGGTGTGTATGGCCACGGCATCGGTGGGTACATGGCTGACCTCAAGGACCTCAAAAAGGAATACAATACCGTTTACCATGCGAAGGGGGATGATGATGCTACAACGCCAAAGATGATAGACGCTTGGGGAGCAGGTGCTGGTGCAGAGTGGAAATTTATGCCGCAATGGAGCCTAGAAGGCGCCTACAGGTTGATGTCCACAATGGAAGATAAAAGAGATAAAGATGCCTTTCAACTAGGCCACCTAACTTCTGGCAATGTATGTTATGAAGTAACAAAGCAGTTTAAAGTGGGTGTTGGGTACCTATTTGCCGCCCGTAAGAATATAGGCACAAAGAAGATGGTGGATTCTCAACGTGCAACAGCAATGATTAAGTTTGAGCTTTAAAAAATTTACGCTTTAGAAGAAAAGCGTGCAACTAATGGAAAGCCCGGGCAGATGCTCGGGCTTTTTTTATGGGGCTACTTTGCCAACTATTCGGAACGTTGCCCTGCCCCAGTGGTTAGCAGCCCTACGGGTTTCTTAAAGCGCCGCGATGTATTTTTGCCCGCAGCCGCACGCTCACAAAAAGAGAGACGACCTAAGCCACTGATAATTACTAACTGATCATTAACCTTGAAAAGGCTATCCCTCTTCCTCGTTCTAGTGCTGCTAATACTCTCTAGCACTACCTACCTCTACTACACCCACTGGCGTAGCGAGCAGCAGGCGGCCACCGCCTTGCCCTATATTCCACAAAGCGCTGCATTGGTGTATGAAGTAGCCGACTTTGCCCAGCAATGGGCCAACTTTCGCCAAACGCCTATGGGGGAGGACCTTAAGCGGCTCCCTGCTTTTGTAGCCATCGCGCAAAGCATCCACTTCCTTCAGTCTTTGCTGCCACCTGGCAAAGATTTGGGGGGCATTCCATTGGCTATTTCTCTGCATGGGCTGGAGGAGGACCACTTAGATTACATCTTTTATCTTGACTTGCAGAACGGCGCCACCAAGGCGGCCTTAGAAGCTGTTCTCGCCAACGTTGCACAAGACAAAGCATGCAGCGAAACAGTCAGGAAGTATTCCGGGCACGAAATTGTTACCTTAAAAAAACGTGGTGCAACCGCATCGCTTTCTTATATCAACCACAAGCAGCAGGTGATTGCCAGCTTTTCTTCGCTCTTGATGGAAGATGTTGTCCTGGGCTTGGCCAACCAACAACAGGCCAGGTTGCTGGAGGTGGAAAGGGGGAGCAACACAGCGGGTAGCTTATACATCAACTTTGCTAGGCTACCAGCGCTATTACGCACCTTTGTGGGGCATGCCCAAGCAGATAGCTGGGCCTCTTCACTGGCCACTTTTGCACCGCCTACCCAACTTAACCTCAAGCTTACGGGGCATCATCTATTACTCAGTGGGTTGGCAAAAGAGCAACCAACAACCATACCGCTATTGACGCATACGTTGGCTGAACAGACGCCCCTGGCTATACGCCTTGCCCCTTGCCTGCCCCAAAGTACGGCAGTATTGCGCCACATTACTTTTAGCGATTGGGAAGCGCTGATTACTGCATGGCAAAAATATAGCGCACTGCCGCGGCCCCACACGAAAGAGGGTGGGAATAGCCTGCTTGTGCCCACACTCCATGCGCTGCTAGCGGGAGAGATCGCCCACTGTACCCTGGAGAATGGCCACGGAGAGCACCAACTCGTTATTATGCGCGTAAGCGATGCACATGCCTTCGTCCAAACTTTGCAAGGAGCAGGGTTGCTTACACTGCTATCGCTACAAGAGCGCCAACACGCCGTCAATGCTTACCAGCTAAAGGCAGAGGGTTGCCAAGCTTGGTTACCGGGGCAGCTCTTCCCAACCTTTTCCGCCAACTTCCTTACCTACATTGAGGGCTACATTGTGCTGGCCAATAAGCAAGCTGCCTTGCAAGCATGGCACACGCAGTACCAACAGGGAAAGACTTGGGAAAACAGCCCCCCCAGCAGTGCATGGCTAACCAGCGCCCTAGATCCGGCACAGTTGAGTCTATGGGTTGACCTCCCCAAAGCATGGCCCACCATTATGCATGCGCTAAAGCCGAGTTGGCAGGAAGCCTGTAAGCCCCATGCCAATGCGCTACAAAA
>CAJQOF010000101.1 GCA_905479855.1 uncultured Cytophagales bacterium | reverse complement strand
CTTGGATAGCCGCTATCTCTTCCAGCTGAACTGCCGTAGCAGGCGTGGTGTGCAGTAGATAGCCTCCTTCCACAGCCATGTACTCCCGAATAGCATATTTGCTGAAGAACTTCGCTTGGAGTGTGGTTGTGGTGCTGAGGTAATAACGGTATTGCAAGCCAGGATAGAGCGGTTGCGGCGCATCATTCACATAGATGGCGGCATCTTTAATGCAAAGCAGATCACCCGGCAACCCCACGCAGCGCTTGATGTAATAAGTACGTAAGTCAACCGGCCTGTTGAGCTCCATAGGATGGTTAAAAACCACCTTGTCGCCCCGCTTTACCCCGGAAAAGCCAGGGAGCCTATATTGCGGCAGCTGAATCCAGTCTACGTAAGAAGCTATACCCGTACTACCGATTGTTTGGTGGGTCAGCGGAATTTGCAGGGGGGTTTTGGGCGTACGCGCCCCATAGTGCAGCTTGCTTACAAATATAAAATCGCCCGTCAATAAAGTTTTCTCCATAGAAGAGCTCGGGATAGTAAACGCCTCTAGCGCCACCCAGCGCACCAGGCTAGCCACCACCACAGCAAATATCAGCGCATTGCCCCACTCGCGCAGTTTAGTTTTTGTCGATTTTTTTTCAGCCATAACAACGCGAAGTTCGTCAAGAAAGCTCACTTCTGTAAATAATCTACAAAATATAAGCAGCTGTTCACCAAACAATCTCTCTCCACAAGTAGCAAGGAAAGTCCATCTGGCGCGGTGCTATTGCGCTTTTCGGGGAAGCCGTCGATAAAAATAAGTGTTCTTTGTCTCTAGCCCTTGACAGAAAAAGGAAGAAGTTGTAATATCGGGCTTCGCCCAATGAACTACTGCCATGAATGTACACCACCAAAGATTGATTGCTGCAGCATTGTCGATTAGCATGCTGTTGCAGGGTTGTTCCAATGCCATGCTGAATATGGATGGTAATGTAGCGCCAACTACCGTTTCTACACACGTTGAACACAAGGAGTTATCAGCCGAAGCCAAGACTACCGAAGCGTCAAACCAGCAAAATAATGCAGCAACGGTTTTTACGCAGCATATGGACTCGCGAACAAGAGAGAGCGCTAACTTACAGTTGCTTGAACCCATGATCATCGGTTCAAGCAATTCGGTAAAAAGCACGTTATTTCCCTCAAGGGATTTCTTAGCGACAGGCAGTTATTACAGGGCAATGCACCTCAACCATCCTTTCTTTCATTTGCGTGACCTTATGGCCACTACCATAGCTTACATAGATTGCGAGCTGATTCAGGCTATTTTAACCCACATAGGTAATGTTCCTACCTTGGTTTCAATCCAAGCAACCTGCTCCTGTGCTCTATGCAATCCCATGTTCATAACCCTCAACCAGCAGTATGAAAGCCTAAAAGCATGGCACCAAGTTCCATCCCGAAGCAACATCTTTCGTAGAGAGGAAGTAGAAGCTTTGCACCCAGATAGCGCACACCCAGAGCACGCTCTTTTTGTAACCACTGATGTTACCGCTTTGGTTGCAAATTACTTGGAGTGTGCGCTACAGAAGGCACTGTTTGATGAGTTTGGTTTTCTGTGCATACTTACTGGAAAACAGTGCTGTTGTGTGGAAATATGCTACAAGCCGCCTGTTCCAGTTTCATCTTATTATGAACCGCAACAAAAAAGACCTAATAAAGGTTCTCGTAGAAAGAATGGGGCATACCTCAATATGGAGAATGCTGAGGAGGTAGTTAAACAGGCCCGTAGACGTAATAGTGGCGGTAATGGCACCGAAGTAATGCGTGTTTATTATGATAAAAGATCAAAAGGCTGGAGAATAGATAATCCAAGAAATGTATGCTATCAGGGGCTTCCAAAGAATAGGTAACACAGGAAATTATTCCACATAATAAAACACCCATATGAAAACACTAGCTTCCCGCGTAAATGAGTTTGAAAGACTGCTGCAAGAAAGCCCTGATGTCAGGGGAGTAGCCATCTACTTCTATGATAACGTTGGTGCATATCGAACTTTTATAAAAGAGAGCGAAAGGGCATCGGCCAATGACCGGGCTATGATGGCTATAATAGCAAAAAAATACCTGGAGGAGTTGAGCGGAAGAAATGATCTGACCGTGGCGCCCAATATGGTGCTACTCAACGAAGAAACGGGCATTGTACACGGTATAATGAACATCTTGGAGGAGGGGACTGAAATACAACTTGCCTTTTCTAAGCGTATTGACCAAGGCATTGTTGTGGTTCAAAATCCCCCCCAACCGATGGATCAAGACAGAGTGCATTACATACGCGTGAGTTGGTTGCCAATGCCTTACTAAAAAGAAGAAAAAAGTGCCTGCGTAAGCGCTCGTCTAAAAGCAATAGCTAAAGCCGTACCGGAGAATCTGCATCTCTTGAATGAATGCGTTGATGATAACAATAAATGGCTAACACCACTATCCCTATGAAAACACTAGCGGACCACGCAAAAGAGTTCGAAAGGCTACTACAAGAAAGCCCTACCATCGGTGAGGTACTTGACCACTTATGCCAGCACTTGGCGCCCTACCCCGGTTTTTTTCGCAATAGCAAACCACCTTCAAAGGAAGATCAGCAGATGGTCAAAACCCTTATAAAGACTTCCCTGGAGAGATTGACCCAAAGAACAGGCTTTGTGATAACATCCCGTATATTTTTGGAAAACCAAGAAACTGGCATTATACATGGCCTACTGGAAATACCCGAAGAGGGCAGCGTCATGCAAGTTGCCTGTTCTAAGCGTGTTGCGCTGGGAGTGGTTGGCATACAAGATGCCCCCTTGCCACTAAACCCGCAAGAAGAACATTATCTGCGCTTTGCCTGGGCAGTGATGCCTCCTTGCGCAGGGAAGGGATAAAAAGCAACACGGGGAAATTACTGCGTTTTTTG
>CAJQOF010000100.1 GCA_905479855.1 uncultured Cytophagales bacterium | reverse complement strand
TCATAAACATCCCTGATTATTTCCCTATCAGGATTGAGGTAGCCGGCAAAGAGCAATAGGGTAAAGAGCCCTGTGGAACTATTGATGTCTTCAAAGCTGATCTTTTTCATAATGGAGTGGCTGATGCTCCCTCTCGTCAAAAGAGACTGCAAATCTTCCTGTATATTATCGGCCATTAGTGCCTCATCCACCAATACAGTGCCCCCGCTATCCATCCAGTAGTAAGTAAAATGTCCGTTATTTTCCAGGCAGTTCATAATGGACCAAGGGTTGTACATCCTTGTCTTATTACCACCAAAAGTATAGCCGTTGTACCAACGTTTAACGTCTTCTAGCTTTGGCGCTATAGGTGCCTGCTGCATGAGTTTTACAACATCCTCTTCTGTAAATCCATAGCAGGTGGTAAAAGGTTCATCCAGCAAAGTATATTCCAAAACATTGCTGATATCAGAGAAAAGATTCGCTTTGGCAATGCGGAGAATGCCTGTGATAAGTCCTCGTTTCAGTGTGGTATTGCCTTTAAAAGCAGCCCCAAATATGGCCCTAAAGAGCGCTAGTACCTTCTCAAATTGGTCAGGATCTTGCTTGCCAAATTTCTCGTAGGCGTGGTTAATGGGGGTGTCGTATTCATCTATCAGAATGTAGGCTGGCTGGCCGAAGTGTATGTATAGGAGTTCACTTAAGCAAAGCAGGCTATTTTTTAGGTCTTCCTTGTTGATATCACCCTTGAAGTAGCGTAGCAATTGTTCTTTTTGTGCGTCTTCAAGTGGCCCTTCCTCCATTAAAGCATACTTTTTCAGATGCCGATGTTTAGTGTACAATTTGATTATTTGGGTGATGATAGCTGCTCTTATCTCTTCATATGAATTCTCTTTTGCCTCCTTGAAACCAATACTAATCACTGGGAACTGACCTTGGTATTCGGCCACTATCTCTTTGTGTTCCGAAATTTTGAGGGCATTCAGTTGCTTTTTCCTCCCTGTGGCCGAACTTAACACCACTTCTCCGCCGCAAAAAAGTTTTCGGTTCAATCGTTCTTCCTCCGGCAAGGGCACACCCTCCTCATCCACTTCAATGGCAAAAAAGCGCGCCAGCATATCCATGTTGATGCTCTTGCCCCAACGGCGTGGCCGGGTAATGAGCATCACTTTATTGCCCTTGTCCAGAAATTCCTTGATGAACAAGCTTTTGTCTACAAATACCGTGCTCTCTAGTAGCAGCTCGGAAAAGTCGTCTGTTCCTGTTGTTATTATTGAAGCCATAATTTGGTTTTGTTGTATGCCAGTTGGTTCAGTTATAGGGGGGGGGGGGAAGTCCAACCGACCGAAAATGTACACTAATCGCTAAAAAACCCTGTTTCTGGCTCCCTAAGGGCCGGTTTTTTGAAAGATGGCTACACGCTTGCCTTGCTGCTGTACCCTCTATGGTTGTCACCAAGCCTGCCTGGGCCTGAGGCCCAAGACCTTCCATATCCTGGTTGATGCTATACGCCTATCATCAAACTGCGCGCTACGCTTCTTTCCCGGAAGCAATAATATAACTACCTTGGCACCTAATCGGCCCTTAGGGCCTTTAAACAAGGGTATCGGACGAATTTTAAGCCAAAAATAACGCTTTTTAGGGCAAAACCGACGTGGAATGGTTAGGCTGTTTTTTTGAAGCTCTTTTTTAAGCTGCGTACAGGCTGTTTTAGGTGGCTGGGTAGTTGCGCAATCACACAACATCTGGCCTCATGGCCACCTCATGGAAAGTCCATACTCGCTGAAGGACGTTTTCACAAAGTGCTGAACCTCACAACCCAACGATATTCGTGTACCAAAGAGACTACGTGGCTATAAAACGAATAGCACACAGTCCAAAAAAGCATAAAAATAGGGATCGATTAGTAACTAACGCACTTTTATTGGGACAAAAAAATCTTCGTGAGATAGCGCTCCATCTGGCCTGCTTTCTCCTTGTTTGGCTTTCTATTCGTACCTTCATGCCACTGTGGTTACTGTTGCTGCCTCGTTTTCCTACGCTATAGCAAGCTGGGAAAAAGTTACCACATCTTCCATACGCTGCTGCGCAACACCCTAAAAAAGCAAGTGTTGCTCTGCACCAACTGTATAACTTATAGCGCAGCAGTAGTGCTACCCTAACCGGAGTGGGCTGCCCTTCTTATTACATAGAACAACTTTAGCGGGCAGCAGCACTGGCTAACACACAGTAGCAGGTACTATCGCACGTAGGATTTAGCACACCGTTTTTATCCTCCTCGCTTTTGTCCATTTTAGCGCAAGAGGCATCTTCCATGAAAAGCATCACCCGATGTTTCCAAATCGTAGCGCTTAAACATTGGATCACCAAAGAGGCAGAAAGCTTCAGTATAACTATGAAGAAAAAAAACATTAAAGGTTGGACCATTGTTATGTGCAGTGCACTATTCTATATGTACCAATTTATGGTGCGCGTCTCCCCTAATATTATGAATGGTGAGCTGCTTGCCAATTTCTGCATTGACTCTGCAGGGCTTGGTATTTTGCTTGGCGCCTACAACTGGGCATACGCTGGCATGCAGCTTCCGTTGGGTATTACCATCGATCGTTTTGGGCCACGGATTTTTCTGTGTGCAGCCGCGTTGCTCTGCGCTAGTTCCTGCTTCCTCTTTGGCCATACAACCCACCCTATTGTGGGGGGGGCTGCTAGGTTTATGATGGGGATGGGGTCAGCTTGTGGGCTGATTAGTACGATTAAGTTGGGTACGCTTTGGCTCCCTCCCAAGCATGTTGCCAAGGTGACGGGGATGGCCTTGCTGATGGGAACGGCAGGCGCTAGCCTTGGTGGAGCGCCTCTGGAAATGGTGCTTCATCGGGTGGGGTTTACAAGAACCATGGAGGTGCTGGGATGCATTGGCCTGGGCGTAGCGGTATTGACTTTCTTTCTTGTTAACAATCACCCTACTACCAACCAGCCGAAAGAAGCGGTTAGGGCCGGCTCCCATGAGCACCCTTTAACTGATTTGGCGCTATTGATCAAAACGCCCCAAACCTGGATCTTGGCTACTTATGGCATGTTGATGTACTTGCCCATTACGGCGATTGGTGTTGTATGGGGGGTATCGTTTGTAAAAAGCATTGCGGGGGTATCGGAGGCAGTGGCAGCCTCTGTGGTTTCCACCCTCTTTTTTGGGGCTGCGCTGGGGAGCCCATTTTTTGCTTACTATTCTGACTTTACCAAGAGTAGGCGGCTGCCTATGGTGTTGGGGGCTTTGGTGACAACGGTTCTTTGGTTGGTGATAATCACCTGCCAACTGCCTCTTTATCTCTTATATGCCTTGTTCTTTTTGGCAGGGTTTGCCTATACCAGTAAGTCGCTGAGTTTTGCTGCTATTTGTGAGTTGATGCCGCTTAAGATGAGTGCGCTTGCTGTGGCGTTTTTGAACGCTATAGTGATGTGTACGGGTGTTATATTTTTGCCTATTATTGGTGCTTTAATTGATATGCATTGGAATGGAAAGACCATTGATAACGTACCGCTCTATACACCGGAGGATTATAGATTTGCACTGCTTATTATTCCTATTCTCCTAGCGGCTTCATGCGTTATTACCATTTTCATGAAGGAAACCCACCCGGAGAAGCAAATAAATCAAGAACGTGACCTACTGATGGGTGACGATGTGCTGTAGGGCATGGCTATAACCCGTGTAGGAATGTGTTTTCCTTGCCCAAACATGGTGGGTGGCGGTGACGCAAGCCCTTGCCAGTGGCATGCAGACAGGACAGTGCTTAATCGTGTAAGTTTATAGGCTGCTCTCTTTCAGCTTTTCTCCACTATCGGCTATCCGAAGCGCCTCAATCATCTTGCCAATTTCACCATCCACCACAGCGGGGAGGTTATGTACCGTATAACCAATGCGGTGGTCTGTTACGCGCCCTTGCGGATAGTTGTAGGTACGGATTTTGTCGGACCTATCCCCGCTCTTCACCATCGATTTGCGTTCTGCGCCCACTGCTTCTTGGTGCCTTTTAAGCTCCCGCTCATACAACCTTGCTCTCAGCACCTTTAGCGCCTTCTCAAAGTTTTTAATCTGGGATTTTCCATCTTGGCAAGAGACGATAATGCCTGTGGGAATATGGGTTAGCCGAATGGCAGAGTAGGTGGTGTTTACAGACTGTCCGCCAGGGCCCGAAGAGCAGAAAGTATCCTTGCGCACATCGTTCATGTCAACATGTACCTCCACCTCGCCCATCTCAGGCAACACTGCCACACTGGCTGCTGAGGTGTGTATGCGTCCTTGTGTTTCTGTGGCCGGCACACGCTGCACCCTGTGCACACCCGATTCATATTTCATAATGCCATACACCTCGTCCCCTGCCACGGAGCAAACAATCTCTTTGTAGCCCCCTGCCGTGCCCTCTGTCATGTCTAGCAGCTGCATATTCCAACCCATCTTTTCCGCAAAACGCTGGTACATTCTAAACAAGTCGCCTGCAAAGATGGCCGCTTCATCCCCACCAGCACCAGCCCTAATCTCTAGCACAATATTCTTGCTATCATTAGGGTCTCTGGGGATTAATGCCGCCTTAAGCTGCTCTTCTATCTGGGTTTTCTGCTCCGCCAGCTCCTCCAGCTCTTCCTTGGCCATTTCCTTAAAGGCGGCATCTTTTTCTATGTTCAAGACCGCTTTGGCACTCTCCGTATCAGCCAATACTTTCCTGTATTGGCTGTAGATCTCCACAATCTTGGATAGCTCTTTATGTTCCTTGCTCAGGTTTACATATTGCTTCCTATCAGTCATTACATCTGACAGCGCCAGTAGGGCTTCTACTTCCTGAAATCGTTTTTCTATGGCTTCTAATTTGTCAATCATATTGTGTAGGGTAAAACTGCATCGAAATATGAGCGTGCTACTGCACCATGCTGGGTTTTGGTAAAGGCACGAACAAAGGTAAAGGTATTGGAGAAGCAGCAACTAAAAGCCGTCTTCAAAATGGGTTAGCTGAAGTTGGTTGTGTTGCTTGGTAATGGCAATCACATCGAACCGAATAGCGTGGTTCCAATCTTGCGTAATAATAAACTCTTCTGCTGCGGCTTGCACCAAGGCTTGTTGCTTGGGCGTAACCAATGCTTCTGGGTGGCCAAACTGATCACTGCTCCTCGCTTTCACCTCCACAAACACCAAGAGATTATCCTTTTGGGCAATGATGTCAATCTCAGCCCGTTTGTAGCGGTAGTTGCGGGCTAGGATAGTGAAGCCGCTCTTCCTGAAATGATCTGCTGCCAAGTTTTCCGCTACTTGGCCTAGTTGGCGGGATGATGACTGCATAGCATGTGGACTATTTAATTATTGAGGGGAATACGAAAAAGTAGCGCCTAATGGCAAAGTATGCCCCATTATTTAAAAACCATTACTGGCGTAATTTTCGATACTTGTCCTTGGGCATGCACCCTTCCTCTCTTCGGCCCTCCAAGGCAGCAAACGGTGCTTCCAATGCACCTGCGCAGCCCTACAAGGAAGGCAGCGTGGTGGCCAGTCGTTGCTCACGCTCCAAAGGACCTTCCACAAATGGCTGCTCAGATTACCAGAAGCGTGCAATCTCATTACCCCCCAAAAAAAACCTCCAAGCGCATTACGGAAGTCACTCTCTGCCCGTTATGGCGCATATACTAACCCTTCTGGGCCTCCAAGGCATAATCGTGGTCTAGACCTTAGCCGTTTCTCTCGCTCCAATGGGCTTTCCACAAATGGCTGCTCAGCTTCCCGAAGGTAGGAGACGACTAACGCTGCAAGCGGTCTAGGAAATCCAGGTTGCGTATTCCTTGTACTCATCCGCGTGATTAAGACCTCTTTTTGCGGCTCTTTTTCTAAGCCTGCAAAGCAACGATCTACTACAGCAGTTGCAACTTGGGGAGTTTCTCCAGGAAGTTGTGCTTCGGCTTCATGCATTCCAAGTGAAGTGCGTGGTTGGCAAGAAGCGAGTAGCACCACTATTAGCGCAAGGCAACTAAGCAATTGATAGGCAGACTTATTCATTTTGGTCGTTAGCATTGTTAGCAACAGATTAACAACAGCGTGCAATTTCTTACCCCCCCCAAACTACATAGGCCGCGCCCCAGGTATAACCGCTGCCGAAGGTAGTAAAAATAAGCTTATCCCCCGGCTTTAGTTGTGGCGCATATTGCCACAAACAAAGGGGTATTGTGGCAGCTGTGGTGTTGCCGAACTTTTCAATATTCATCATCACTTTCTCCATAGGCAGGCCTGCTCTCTGGGCCACAGCGCTGAGGATTCTTTGGTTGGCTTGGTGGGGCACAACAAAGGTGATATCCTCGCTGCTCAACTGGTTTCGTTGCATGATCTCTTGGATAGATTCCGCCATTTTACTGACGGCTATCTTGTACACTGCTTGCCCATTTTGATAGAGATAGTGCTCCTTAGCGTCAATGGTTGCGTGAGAAGCCGGCCTTCTGCTGCCACCTGCTTTTAGGTGCAAGTGCTCTTCCCCTGCCCCATCTCCCTTGAGCACACTGTCCATAATGCCGAAGCCTGCTTCATTGGGTGCTAGTAGTACGGCACCTGCCCCATCGCCAAAGAGGACGCAAGTAGTTCTGTCCTCATAGTTTACAAGAGAAGACATCTTGTCCACGCCAACAACCACTACTTTCTTGTACTTGCCTGTTTCTATGAACTGGGAACCGGTAACCATGGCATAGAGAAAGCCAGAGCAGGCAGCTTGTAGGTCATAACTAAAGGCATTAACGGCGCCTACGGCATGGGCGATTATGTTGCCTGTAGCGGGGGTGGGGAGGTCGGGGGTAATGGTAGCGCAGATAAGGAGGTCTATATCACGTGGGTCAGTATTAGTTTTCTCTAGTAGCCCTTTCACCGCTTCAATGCCCATTACAGAGCTGCCTTGGTTCTCCCCTTTCAGGATGCGCCGCTCCTTAATGCCGGTTCGCGTTACAATCCACTCATCAGTAGTGTCTAGCATCTTCTCAAAATCAGCATTTGTGAGCTTGTGGTCGGGCACATAGCCGTGAACGCCGGCAATGGCGGCATGTGTTTTTTTTTGCATAGGGCAACTGGGTTTAGTTAGCTTGTTTTATTTGCGCTACCGCACCGCTCCAATAGGCCATGAGTTCACGCTTGCCAATGCTTTGGGGGGCATGTGTTTTGGCACCGGTATATTCAATACCTACAAACTGGATGGTGGGGTCGAATGCGGCTAAAGCTTGCTTAATCTGTTTTAGGTTCTTGGGCACATCATCTACCATAACGACTTGCGCCGGTTTCCAATCTACCTTGCGGAGAAAGGCCACCAGCACTGCCCCTTTGTTCCTTCCTTTCTCTCCTCCATTGGCATAAAGTATCCCTTTATCATAGATGGAATTACTCCTGTTGTAAGCTGGTATTTCATTGAGGAGTATTTTTTGTTGGGGAAAGGCAGCCCGAAAATCAAAGTCCAAAGCCGCTAAATCTTGAAAGCGCTTCTCCTCGATCTTACCCAATCCTTCTAGGCAACCCGTTAAGGAAGCAGTAAAGGCGATGGTTTTTATGCCTTGCTTTTGCAACGATTTTATAACCGCTGGCGTATCTGCTTCTACCAACTGCTGCCCAGACATTTGCATGGCCAGGGTAAGCGCCTGGTCCCACTCTACCTTACTAAGCTGCCTTAGCATCCACTTAAAGAACAGGAAACTCTTGAGCGCCAGCCCATATTTCTTCATATTGGGGTAGAAGCAAGCCGGATGGTTGGGTACTGTGAGTGTCATGTCTACATCAAAAGCCAGAAGCGCTTGGGATGGGGCCTTTATTGCTTCTTTAATGATAGCATGTACGGCATTCATATCGTTGGCTATCATCATTACTGTGGGGCGTAGACGTATTATAGACCTCAGAGACTTGGGGGGGTGATTGTTATTGCTTGCAAGCAGCAACGGACGTACCGCCTCCCCTATTTCTCCATTACCACTTGTCCTTTGTAATAAAGCTTGTTTTCATGCCAAAAAGCACGATGGGGCAAATGAAGCTCGCCCGTAGTAGGGCATACAAAGAAGTTAGGCATATCAGCCTTATAGTGTGTTCTTCTTTTGTCTCTTCTGGTTCTAGAGATTTTGCGTTTAGGATGCGCCATAGTTTAATTTATTTTACTGTAATATCTTCGAATGTTTAGTGTTAACCCTCACTTAAAAACCGTGGGTGCAATCTTTTTATGGGTATTTCCAAGCTGATAAAATCGTAAATATGCTGCGCAAGGTTAATTACTTTGTCTTTTTGCGCAAGCATGTAGAAGTCTGTATCGAGTTCCTTGCTTTCATCGCCGAATTCAAAGTTGACTTCTTTTGTAAGATTGATCGGATGGTCAAATTTCTCTAGGCTTCTGTCGCAGGTTAGCACTACCGTACCCACAATAGCAAACAAGACCTTAACCTTGCTGGTGTCTATAATAAAATCGCTTGTAATGGTCAGTGTCCCCTCTTCTAACAACCCATCCTGGAAGAGCGCAAAGAAACCCACGCCCAGCTCGTAAGTCACCGTACCACGGCGGGGTTGTACAATGTCAATGTCAAATGATTCGAATTTGTGATGCATGATCTAAAAAGAGGGGCGAATTTAGCAAGGAATAAACTAACATGACAGAAAAGCTGCAACTGTTGCTCAGCAGAACTATACCCAGCACCCTAAAGCGTAGCAAGTATCTCTTCCACTTCCTCCACTGTGATCTCGGCAATCTCTGCAATCGTTTCCTTGGGGAGCCCCTTCTTGTGCATGTTTGCAACCACCACACGGTCTCTTTCTGCTTTTCCTTCTGCTTTTCCTTCTGCTCTATTATACTTAATTACCGCGTTTGTATCGATTTTATTAATTACTGCACGTTCACGCAATTCTCGTTCTTCATTGGTCCAAGAAGTCTCATCCAGGGCCAAAAAGGCTTCCCTGAAGATGGGTGAGTTTTTGATGAGCGTTTTATAGTCCTCACTCTCCAAATCTACCCCGGGGGCATACTTCAGAAAGTACATCCATTGCTCTTCCTTCGTTGCAAGCTCAGAGAGCTTGGTCTTCTTGAACTTACTCAAGTCAAAGAAGGTGAGATGTATGTCTTTGATATGATGGCCACCCGTTTGGTCGCACACCAATTTGTGATCATATCTGTAATAGGGGTGCCCCTTAAAGAGCTCATCATTAACAATGGCCAGCAAAAAGACCGGTTGTATGTTGTCATAATCCATTCCTCCCTTTAGCTGGCGTGAATGCACGCGTGTGAGATAAGCAAGGGCTCGGCGCTCAAAACCAGAAAAACGAGACAGCTGCATCTCTATAACGTACTGTTGTCCTTTGCTATCGGTACACGCAATGTCCAGCACCATTTCCTTACCCGATACGGAGTCAGGTGTTTGAATTGTTTGCACATAAGTTACCTCCATGATCTTGCCCATACACTCTTTGTGCTTTTCGTAGAGCAGATCGTTCAGAAAGCTAACAAGGACATTACTGTGCTTTGCTGTGCCAAAAATCTTTTTGAACACAAAATCACTCTTGGGGTCTAATAGCTGAATAGGCATGAGCAATAGAAGGTTTAGTAGGTGAGCACTGTTGGCGCCAGGGACTGCGCAAAGTTAGTACTATTTAGGGTAAGCAAGAGGTTTAATCTTGCCGCCTCCTGTCCCATCTAGTGCACCAACATCCGTCTTGGGTCTTCCAAGAGTTCTTTCAAAGTTTTAAGGAAGGCAGCACCTACAGCGCCATCTACCACCCTGTGGTCACAAGAGAGGGTCGCTTTCATCACATAGCCGGCCACTATGGCGTTGTTCTTTACTACGGGCACCTGTTTAATTTCCCCTACGGCGAGTATGCAGGCTGCGGGTGGATTGATAATGGCGGTAAAGGATTCAATGGCTAGCATACCGAGGTTGGAGATAGTGAAAGTGCTCTCCGCTAAATCCTTCTGGTTGAGCCGTTTATTTTTTGCTTTCTGGCCTAGTGCTTTCACTTCGGCAGCAATGTGGGCCAGCGATTTATTGTCAGCAAAGCAAACGACGGGCACTACGAGCCCTTCTTCTACGGCCATGGCTACGCCGATGTGGATGTGCTGGTTGTACCTAATTTTGTCTTGGAGCCAGGCGGCATTGACTTGGGGGTGCTGCCGAATGGCCATGGCCACGGCTTTGGTAACAATGTCGTTGAAGGATATTTTGAGGGGCGCATAGGCGTTGATGCTGGGGCGCGCTTCCACCACTTGGTCCATGTCTATACTAACGGTAAGGTAGAAGTGGGGGGCAGTAAACTTGCTTTGTGAGAGGCGGTTGGCAATGGCGGTGCGCATCTTGGAAATGGGGACATCTTCATAGGCTTCTTGGCCCACAACCGGTGGCAGGGTCATGTTTGGTTGGTCGCTTTCTGGCTGCGCAGCAGGGGCAAAGTGCTCTATATCTCGCTTAATAATTCGCCCCCCTTCTCCACTGCCTTGAATGGTTGAAAGGCTGTAGCCTTTGTCTTGCGCCATCTTTTTGGCCAGTGGCGAAGCGTGGTGCAGGGTTGGTGTGGAACTTAGGGGTGTGGGTGCTGGCGTTGGTCCTGGTGCCGCCGCAGCAGTCGGTGCAGTTGATTCAATAGGTGCAGTTGATGCGGTAGGGGTTGGTGCTTCGGTAGTTGCCTTTTGCACTGTGGGCAATTCTTTGGCTTCCGCTAGCAGCGCCGTGATATCTTCGCCGGGTGTTCCAATAATGGCAATGACCCCATTGATCGGTGCTACTTCCTTCTCCTTTACCCCTATGTGGAGCAAGGTACCATCTTCATATGCCTCCAGCTCCATGGTGGCTTTGTCTGTCTCTATCTCCGCCAGTATTTCTCCTGCTTTTACTGCGTCTCCCTCCTTCTTTAGCCAAGTGGCAATCACCCCTTCCTCCATGGTATCGCTCATTTTGGGCATTCTAATTACTTCGGCCATAGTGCATTTTTG
>CAJQOF010000099.1 GCA_905479855.1 uncultured Cytophagales bacterium | reverse complement strand
AACTTTAAGCTAAAAAGCGACAAGGAGTACTTTGCCATCCTAGGTAGTGGCGTTCAGTATGCGCTCTCTATTCCCGTAGCTAGCCAGTTCGATCCCCTTCAAGTTTTTTACCCTAGAAACATAGCAGGAAAGACCATGCTGCCGCAGCAGCAGCTATACCGCGCTAAGCAGATAAAACCGGGGGGGGTCTTTGCGGTGGAGAAAAAGTTCGACGAGGCGTATGTGATTGTTCCCATTGAATTTGCGGCTAGCTTAATGGGGATGGGAGATAAGCGGACTGCCCTGGAGATACAGGTGGGAAAGTCCGGAGTTACAAACTCCGGACAGCGGGGAAAGTCCGGAGTTACAAACGCCGGACAGCGCGAGCGCGAGCGGGTTCAGAAGGCGCTCAAACAGCTGTTGCCAGACGAATTCCAAGTGCTGAATAGCAACGAAAAGCAGGCCTCGTTGATGCAGGCCATTCACATTGAGCGGCTATTTGTCTTCTTAACCTTCTTCTTTATTCTGCTCGTTGCTTCGCTCAATATCTTCTTTATTCTCTCGATGCTCGTGCTCGATAAACGCAAGGACATTGCTATTCTCTACACGTTGGGCGCTACCGCACAGGACATCAAGCGAATATTTTTGTGGAAAGGTTTGTTGATTGCACTGAGTGGCGCGGCTTTAGGGATGGCGCTTGCTTGGGGGCTGAGCTGGCTGCAAGAGACGTACGGCCTGGTTTCTCTGGGCGCGCAAACAAGCCTTGTAGAGGCCTATCCCATCAAACGGCAACTGAGTGACTTTGTCTATACCGCTATTGGGGTGGTCGTTCTAACGCTGCTGGCCGCCTATCGCCCAGCGCAGTTGGCGGCCAGGGGCACTGCCATGCCTCAATAATCCAAAGAAAAACCGCCCCTCAACATAAAGCCTTCCCTTGCCACAACGCCTTCCACAAAGCCCGCTGTTTTGTAGAGCACGGATGCATGCAGAGAAAATAGCCCAAAGATTTTGACCTTGTTGTGTATGCCCACCAAGCCTCCCCAATAATTTTTGTTTTCTAATGGCTGATCAAGCTGCAATTGCAGTTTGGGTTGGCACCACACATTGCCCTCTACATCGAGCGCATAATTCTTATAGGCGAAGAGCTGGTCTGTTTTTACCTTGCCGCCGCCATAGGCGCTACTGTAGAAAGGGGACGCTCCAGTGTTGATGCTCACCAAGAAAGTGCTATCGCCATGCCCAATATAGTTGTCTATGTAATACATGATACCAAACGGCGTGAGGCCCATCCTTACCAAAGGCATATAGGCCACTTCACCGAGCTTAAAATGTGGAATAGCGATCGAATCCTTGCCAGTGATGAGATAACTACCCAAAGAGTAAAGCGAAACATAAAATATGGGGTTGGCTAGAAAGACCAACGATGCCCTGCCAAGCATATCAAGGGTCATTTTATCTGAGTCGTGTTTGTCGTTGATTCCATTGATGTAATGCATAATATCATTTCCCGGCGAGTTTCCCTTCTTCTCTGATAATGAAGTTCTCCATATATACCTTGGCGTGTCACAAAGAGCACTCCAAAAGAGATCGTACATTCTACTATCCCAAGAAGGATTTTTAAAACCTTTGAAAAGGATTTCTTGGGCCAAGACATTATTGGCCTCAATACCAGCTATGCTTTTCAGAAGCCACTGGTCCTCAGTTGTATCACCTAAAACGAAACTGCCAGTTGCCCCTCCTATAAACGGAATAAACCAATAGCCACCCACCTCAAACTGTTCAAAACTTCTGATCCTAAACCCATGGCCATAAACCTCATGGTTGATAATATATAAAGAACTATTGATAATGAGATTGAAGGCACTACTACCCATTCTCCCCCAAACGGTATAGGTTGACCGGTTGTAAAGCACATCCTCTGCCTCGCTCAAGAAATTCCTAGTAGAGATGAGGAAAGGCGCAGAAAAGTAGGGAGACCAATAATGGTCAAAGACAAACTCCTTTTTCGTGCGATTAACTGCCTCGTGGCTATCGTTTTCAGTAGCCTTCACATAGCCCGGTAGCAATAGCAAAGAGGAGACCAAAAGAACTAAAATAGCCTGCTTATATTGGTTGTTTTTGTGTTGTTTGTTCACGGTAGTTTCATTGAGAAATAAAGGGAAAAGTTACGCACCATCCCCTCCCCAACGCTTCATGCTGTAGACCCCCAGATAGACCAAGGGCATATTAACCAGCGTAAAGGCCACCTTAAAAAGGTACTCACTCACCATCATCTGGCGCCATGTGGGCCAGGGTAGCGGCGCAATGCTGCTTTCCCAACCCAACCAAGGCCACAAGATCCAAACAATAAGGCCAAAAAGGAGCGTGTCTATCAGTTGGCTGGTCAAGGTCGAGATACTATTCCGGAGCCAGAGATGGTTGCTGCCGGTCAAGCGGCGTATAAGATCGAACAAATAAATATCCGTAAACTGCGCCACCAAGTAGGCCGCCATAGAGCCAATGACAATCCCCGGCGTAAAGCCAAAGACCAGCTTAAAAGTCGCCTGGTCCACCGGCGAGTGGGCAGATGCCGGCACCCAGCTGGCTATCTGCACCACCACCATCATAAAGATGCTTGTCACCAACCCCACCCAAACCGTGCGCGCTGCTTTTTGTGGCCCATATAGTTCTGTAATAATGTCGATGAGCGAGAAAGTAAAGGGATAAATAAGCGCCCCTGCCGTGAGTATCAGCCCCCCTCCAGCGCTGAAGTACTTTACGGTAACTACGTTGGTAAGGAGCAAAGCCGCCACAAAGAGGCCAACAAGCAGCGCAAAGGACTGGGTACCTCCGGCTTCCTTTTTACTTTTATTTTTGTTCATGAATAGATGATGTTAAAATAGGTACGGTGTATAAAACTTGATGATAAGCGGTGTCCGCTGTCCGTAGTCTTCAGATCCGTAGTCTTCAGATCCGCTGTCCGTAGTCTTCAGACTACGGACCAACTAATATTTTTGTAGCATTGAGTAACCACGCTCCCTAAAATTCCCAACCTATATTTAATCCTGCAATTGGGGTAATCATGTGCGACAAAATGAAGAGGAAATTAGCCTTCTCCCAACTATAGCGTACAGGATTTTGGTACAGGGGAATACAACACAGCAGCGAAAAATTCCATGTCATAAAGAGCCCTTTGCAGAACGGCTCACAAGCATAACCCACCTCTGGCATAAAATTCATGGTGAGAAGTGAAAAATTATCACTTACTCCTCCTCCCAAACCGGCATGGAGCGCATAATAACTTCCATAAGTTGTTGCAGGGTCTGGTTGAAAACGGACGCCTGGTAGCACGTAAATTTCATGAAAATTATGCCATATACTTTGGGGCCTTTCTCGGTAATTCTCATACCTGTACATCACAAACTGGGAGTAGGTCAGCTGCTTATTGATCTTATAGGTGTAGGTGAGCGGAAAGAAGCAATACGCTAAGGGGGAGGGTATAAGCAATGTCGCCCCCGCCCCCCACAG
>CAJQOF010000098.1 GCA_905479855.1 uncultured Cytophagales bacterium | reverse complement strand
GTTCTTTGGACTTAGTAAAAGAGGTAACGGGCTTGGATAGGGGGGAACTTGTGCAATTACAAGGTGTCATTACTGCGTAACGAGAAGCTGCTACCTTTTTGCCATTGCTTGTTTCTCTATGCCGTAGCGCTCTTTGGGGCTGATTTACCTACAAGGTGTGCTACCCAAAAAGATATCGTTATGAGTGGATAGCAAGAATAGAAGAAAAAGGTAACTATTCAGATACCCCATAACCCCCTTTCTGTGCTTTAAACGCAGGCTTTAGGCTGGTGTTTGGGGCTTTTATGATGGAAACACTAACGATTTATTCGATTGAAGTTGGCCTAAACTGCTTGAGAAACCTTCTCCACAGGCCGTATAGCCATCTTATGGTATCTGAATAGTTACAAGAGCTTTATTATATCAAATCTATGTCGTTCTAAAACCGGATTCTTCAAAAATTGGTTAAAAGACGCCCCTTTCTCGATGAGTAACCGGACAATTTTTACGTTGACATTAGGCTTACAACATTCGAATATGAAATGCATAGGCAAGAACTCATGATTCTTCCCATCGGAAGAATCGCGTAGTGTCACTAAATCATTAGCATTCCGCGTACCTTCTTTTATCGCTTGGAGCGCCTTTTTCATCTTAGGCAGCTCAGTTTGGTAGCGCGTATTGTACCACCCGTCTTTAATAAGTTCAAGTACTTCAACCATTTCGTCGATTTGCTCGCGCTTTCCGACTTTGGTATCTTCATCCTTATCTTCGATAACCTTGGCCGCCGTATCATCTTCCTGTGGGATTGTCCCCTTACAAGAAATTGACGGGGCAATGAGAAAAGATAAGCAGACTATGGGTAATAAATAGTCGTGATGTTTTCATTGGGCTTTGCTTTTCAATCGGTGAAGTTTTATGTGAACTTAGAGCGCCAAAAGCAATATGCATTACCCAACAAAGCCCCCTGCTTCGTAAATTCGCCCCCCTAACAGATACCCTATGCACATCCAAATAGTCAATCACTCCAAACATCATCTACCCGCTTACGCCACCGCTGATGCCAGTGGCATGGACCTGCGGGCCAATATTGATGCACCTATCGCCCTCAAGCCACTGCAGCGGGTGTTGGTGGCTACGGGGCTCCATGTGGCATTGCCCAAGGGCTACGAAGCGCAGATAAGGCCGAGAAGCGGCCTGGCGCTGAAGCACGGGATTACGGTGCTCAATAGCCCTGGCACCATTGATGCTGACTATCGGGGCGAGATCAAGGTGATGCTGATCAACCTTGCTGACAGGGACTTCGTGATTGAAGATGGGGAGCGCATTGCCCAAATGGTGGTGGCAGAACATGCGCACGTAACATGGACGCCTATCCTCTCCTTAGAAGAGAGCGCCCGGGGGAAAGGGGGGTTTGGGAGCACGGGTGTACACTAGTCCTTACATTTTCTACGTTGCAACAACGCAATCTTTATGAACCTCATTATTCCCATGGCCGGCGAAGGCAAACGCATGCGCCCCCACACACTCTCCACCCCCAAGCCCCTAATGCCAGTGGCAGGCAAGCCCATTGTAGCGCGGTTGGTAGAAGGCCTACGCAGCGCCTGTAAGGTCCCCATCCAAACCATTGGCTTTGTCGTCAATAACCTAGAAGCCGCCGTGCAAGAAGAGCTCACCCAGCTTGCAGCAGGTATTGGGGCGCAAGCCAAGTTTTATGGGCAAGAAGACAAGAAAGGAACCGCCCATGCCGTGGTTTGTGCCTCCGAGCTTTTGCAAGGTCCCGTTATTGTAGCCTTTGGCGATACGCTCTTTATGGGCAATTTTTCCCTGGACATGGAGCAGGAGAGCGTGATATGGACGAAAAAAGTAGATGACCCCAGCGCCTTTGGCGTGGTTACACTAGATGACCAAGGAGTAGTCACCGGCTTTGTAGAGAAACCAACCCGCTTTGTCTCGGACCAGGCCATCATCGGCATCTATTACTTTCGGGAAGGAGCGCAACTTAAGCAACCGCTACAAAAGGTATTGAATGAGGGCCCCAACCAACGCGGCGAATATGAGCTTACCGGTGCGCTAACGACTATGCTACAGAATGGGGTACAATTTACCACCCAAGCTGCAGAAGAGTGGCTGGATTGCGGAACGCAGGAGGCACTGATTCATGCCAACCAGCGCTTTTTGGCCCACCTAAAAGAGGATAAGGATTTAATCTCCCCTACAGCGCAACTGCACGAAAGCGTTATCATACCCCCTGTTTATCTGGGGGACCACGTAAGCATAAAGAACACCTTACTGGGCCCCTATGTTGCTGTGGGAAGCCATTCTACCATTAGTAATGCGCGCATAGAAAACAGCATTATCCAAACACATAGCACGGTCACGGACGCAACGCTAGACAATTCCATCCTGGGCAACCACGTTTGCTTTGAGGGGAACGGCAACACTGTGAGCTTGGGAGACTACACGGCCATTATGAACAAGGCGAATAAGACCAATATTACGACTGTTGTATGACACATTATGCTTTTAAGACCATAGAGGAGAAGTGGCAAGGGTACTGGGAGGACAATAAAACTTTCCGCACGCAAGAGAGGCAAGACCTGCCTAAGTTCTACGCACTGGATATGTTCCCCTATCCTTCTGGTGCCGGCCTGCATGTGGGCCACCCTTTGGGCTACATTGCCTCTGATATTGTGGCGCGCCACAAGCGAAACCAAGGCTATAATGTGCTCCAC
>CAJQOF010000097.1 GCA_905479855.1 uncultured Cytophagales bacterium | reverse complement strand
GCTAGTTCCCCCAAACGAAAGAAGCCCAGCATGCCGCCTTGGGGGGAAGAGCCTGGATCTTGGGAGTATTGGCGGGCAAGGGCTTCAAAAGTCTCTCCGCCTTGTAGCCGCGTTTTTAGCGCTTTAAGCTGCTCGGTAAGGCTGTCTACTTCATACTGGCTAATGGCAGGGTATTTTACGATGTGCCGTACGGTTACCGATGCAGGGTAATAGTGTCTTTCATGCGCAGGAAGGGCCTCAAAAAAGTTTTTTACCTCTTGGGGCGTGGCGGTAACATCTTTTATAACCTGTGCACGCATTCTCTCTAACGTTAGTTGTTCCCGCATTCTTTCTCTCAGATCATTGCTGATCTCCGCAAGAGATTTATGAAAGTACTTCTCCACGGCTTCTACTGAACCTGCTTGTGCGGTGATGTAGCGTATTCTTCTATCGACCTCCTGTTCTATTTCCTCTTGCTCTATCACTACCCCCTTCGCCTTCGCTTTGGCCAACAGCATTTTATTAAGCACCAAATGTTCCAAAATCTTACACTTGAGGGTAGGCTCTTCTTTGCCTCCCTGTGCCAGATATTGTTGGTAGGCAGTTTCTAGTTCCGACTGCAGCACAATTTGGTTGTCAACATTGGCGACAATCTTGTCTACCAGGGCTTCATTGCTAGGTTCTGCCAAAACAGCACTCGCTAGCGTCTGGCATAATACTATTATTAGAAGGCATGTTTTTTTAGTGATCATAGACGGCACAATTATTACTGTTTTTGGATTTTTGTAGGATGTCTTTTTTTATTTTGTTGGCTAAGTCGATCTTTCTTTTATAGATAATAATGTCCATAATTTGATTTCGTACAAACTCTAGTGGTGATACATCATTCACCAGCCGGAAGTCTTCTACCTTAAAATAGTAGAAGTATTCATCATCGCTGGTTTGCAGCAATACTCCCTTTTTAAGCAGCTTGGCCTTGTCTCTGACTTTGCTGAATGGGGTTGCTTTAATAAGTTCTTCCCACTGTAACCAGACAGTATCATCCAAGGCATAATCTTTTGCAAACTGAAGGCAGTATTTTTTAAGCGCTACCTGGCTCTTCTCACTTTTTTCTGCTACGAGTAGTGATCTTAGTTTAACACCATTGGGTCTGTTTTTGGGCAGCACAACAAACTTTCCTTTAAATATATTATAGCGAAGCGCAAAGCTTTCTTGGTTTTCTTGGTAGTAAGCTAGTATCTCTTCCTCAGATACTTCTTTGTTAAGCTGAGCATTCACCAGCTTCTCTATAAAACCGTGCACAAGTAAGGCATACCGGTACTCAAGCACTCTTTGCTCAATATCAGCCTTTTTCTGCATGCTGTTGGCCTCTGCCTCTGCAATAAGGAGGCGCTTTGATACCCAATTTTGTATATAGTGGTCCACAATCTCGGCACGCTCGTCGAAATTTACAACCTCTTCGCCCAAATGGGCCAAGTCGCTTTTGTAAAGGTATTGGTTGTATACCCGGGCAATAGGTGGATTCTCAGCTTTTGGGCCTTGGTTACTGGTCGTATGCCATTTGGCTAGCAAGAGTGCCAGTGCAACAGCACCCAATAGCAATGCCAAGAATAGAGCTCTGCGCAACATAATGGAGACTTATTCAGTGGGACTTGTGTAGTTTGAGTATATAGAATAGCGTTTTAAGCCTATCTAAAAAGTTAGGCTTGTCCGAACGGTTCATTAAAAGCCCTATTTCTCTATGCTGGAAATATTCCGAGAGATATTGCACTTGAACACAAGGCCCCTCCTTGTCGTTGTGCAAGGTAAGCAATACAATAAAAGCCTGCTTTTCCTTTACCGCACTGTCGTATAGACAACAATGGTTCAGGGCTGTGCTCATGGCAAAAGAGCAATGGCGCATCGGTTACGGCTATGGTCTTCATTTTCTAGACCATCAATGCATGGCCCTTTCAGTGGCCTACACCACCCGCTGCAGGCAACGAGCTTGCAGCGGATCTTGCTTGCTATTTCTGGGCCATACGTTGCGTACGATAGAAAAGCGCTAGGTTACTTCTTTTTGGGCGCGATGGCTGGCGCAACACCCAATTTTTTCAAAACCAAGCTAGAAACATTATGGTGTTCATCTACAAAAAGCAACGTAGGCATTCCTCCTGCATTTTCATTGAGTATAAAGGCATAACCTTGCTCTTTGGCAACCTGCTGAATGGCCTTTTTCACTTGATTCAAAAGAGGCTCTAGTAAGTTATTATGTTTATTAGCCAGCTGCTCTTGAGATTCCTGCTGAAGTTTTTGTAGTGTTCCCTGTAGCTGTTCCAGTTCTGTTTGCTTTCGGGTTCTTTCTGCCTCTGGCATGCTTTCGTAGTGCTGTCTAAACGCTTCTACCTTTTTCTGGAAATCATTAAATTGGGTTTCTAGGTGAGTTTTGAGTTGCTTATCAAAGCTAGCAAACTCAGATTCAACTTTTTTCATTTCTGGCAACGAACTAAGCAACTGCTCCATATTGGCATAGCCAATCTTCATGGATCGGTTTTGCGCTTCGGGCGCTTTTTTCGCATATGCATTGAACAGGGTTAGTAGTAAGGCTAATGTTAAAAGGAGTTTCTTTTTCATTATTGTATCTGTTTTTTGTTAATGAATCAATACCAAATGTCTCAGCAGCGTCTATCCTGCCACCAAGCTTCCGCAAATATACGACTGCAATGGTTATACTATCGCGTCGTTCCCATGCCAATAGACCATTGGAGCATGAGCTCAGCTTCCCCCTGCTTCTGTTCTTGGTCAAGGCCAAGGCCCCAGTCAAAACCAACAGTGGTGCCTATAATGAAAGGCAGGTGCACTCTCAAGCCTACGCCTACTGATTTCTTTACCAGCAAGGGATTAAAATCTTTATAACTAGACCAAGTATTCCCAGCCTCCACAAAAGCCAAAGCATAGGCAGAAGCAATGTAGCTGGAGAAGACGGGATATCGCAACTCCGCCACAAATTTATCATAGATTACACCACCCTGGTACCCTGTAACTTCGTCTTTGGGCGTAATGTGTCCATCTTCATAACCACGAAAACCAATTATTTCCTTGCCTCTAAGCGCACGATCTGGATGGCCTGAACCGCCCATATAAAATCTTTGGAAGGGACCGATTCCTTTCTTGGAAAAGCTACCAAGTAGGCCAACGTGCCCCCGCAGATTAAGTACTAGGTCGTCCACAATGCGTAAGAAACAGGAGGCATCCAACATCCATTGGTGATATTCCTTCCAACGATACTTCATCGGATTAGACAGCGCACTTTCTTGCCTACTAGAGAAGGCAGAAATGGGTGGCGTTGCAGTAACATGCAGTCCTACTTTGGTCCCTTCTGTGGGGAATATGGGGCTGTCCGTGCTATTGCGCTCTAATGACAGATTGAAAGTGAGATCATTCAGGTGTCCTGTACGTTGCTCATCCTGAAAAAGTAAATCATGATTTTTGAAATAATGGCGGTAGTAAGCAGTGCCGCCTCTTAAGGTTGCGTAGTCTAGCCAAGGTAGCCTTATACCTAAGCCCATTCGCCCACCTACCGATTTTCTTTCTTCTTCAAATGATGCACTTAGGCTTAAGTGTAACTGACTAGGTTTGTGGCCCATTAGCCAAGGCTCCATAAACTGGAGGGAGAAATTTTTGTACGCTTTTGTATTAAACTCTGCGGTTATGCCTACACTTTGGGCAGCGCCTAGCGGAACTTTGCTGAATATAGGTCGCCCAAATAAATTGCCCAGCGAAAAGTTGTTCGTGGCCACAGTAGCTGAGAACATCGTGTCTTGATTTCCCCCACCCAAACTTGCAGTCGCCTTAATTTCAAACTTTGGCCGGTCCTTTACCTTATACCTAATGTCTACAGTTTTGTCCGTATAGTTGGGGATTGGTACAATCTCAATAGCAGGGTCAAATATGTCTAACATGGCAAGATCTCGATAAGATCGCTGTACCTTCACTTTGCTGAACTTGTCGCCCGGCAGGGTTGTTAGCTCTCGGCGAATCACATGGCCATGCGTCCATTTGTTGCCAGCAATCAAAATCTTTTTAATGCGTGCTTGTGGCCCTTCATGTATACGGATTTCAATTGCTACAACATCCCCTTCTAGGCCAACTTCTACTGGCTCAGCCTGGAAAAAGAGGTGGCCATCATTGCTATACAACGAAGCGATGTCACGCCCTCCTGGGTCACTATACAGCCGTTGTTGGAGCAGTACGGGATTGTAGATGTCTCCCTTTTTTATGCCTAATACTTGGTGGAGGGTAGCACTATCATGGCGGTAGTTCCCTACCCATTTAATCGCCCCTATGCGGTATTGTTTGCCCTCTTCCACCTTTATAAAAACAGTGAGCAGGCCATCCTCCTCTTCAT
>CAJQOF010000096.1 GCA_905479855.1 uncultured Cytophagales bacterium | reverse complement strand
TTGATTCACCTACTTTTTTAGTTGCCACCTCCACCAGCCATCATTATTTTTCACGCCTATATTCTTCTTATGCCGTAAGAGCAGGGTAGTAAGGTTTGAGTGACCATTGGCGGCAGTGTTCATCAACGGAGTCCAGCCATTATTATCCTTCGCCTCGAGATCCCCCCTATGCTTTAAGAGCAGGGTAGCAATATTTAAGTGGCCATTGCTAGCAGCATTCATTAGCGGAGTAGTCCCATCCTGGTCTCTCGCCCCTACACTAGCGTTATGCCGCAGTAGTAGATTTGCTATTGCGGCATGGGGAAGTCCTGTCTTTATAGTATTGGTGATAGTACGTCGAGGCATAAGCAGCCAACAAACGGGTAAGGAAGATTCTTCAGTTATTGGTCCGTTGTGAGTGTATAAACGGCCATTTTGTCCTGCTAATTGCCTAAAGCTGTCTAGTGCGATGGGCTGCCCATTTACAACAGAGGGTATAAGGATTAGATGACAAGTTTCGCATACCTTTTTTTTATTCCACCAACTGCTATAGCGTGTGCAATCTTGGGTGAGCAAGTTATAGATGTATTGAATATTGGCAGGTTCAACACCGAAGCCTACACGACCGATATACTCATACCACTTGCCAGCATCAAACAAGCAACTATCCAAAGCACTATCTAGGGTCTTTCTAGGCGCTATGGTGTACTGATCATCCATTTGTAGTGTAAAGAGCAAGGCATTGGAGGTGCCTAGATAGGCCATAATGATATTGGTTAGGACTTGAGGCAGTGGTGCCTGATAGGTAGCACTGAGAGGCTGCTCAACGCACAAACTTCCAAGACGGCCTAATGTGGAAGATCTGAATAGCGTATGGGTAAACGTTGGTACATAGGATTCCATTATTCCTCGTATGCTGGACGTTATGCTGGTTCTTTGCATCGTCCCCGTAGGTTTTTTTTTGAAGCGTGTTTCTCTTTGCTACTGCTGGCAACTGCCTGTGACGTTGTAAATAGGGCAATTCCTTTAGACCTGGTTGTTGGTTGTGTTAGTGTTCTTGCTGCTAATGGTCTAGATGCCGCACCCCCGCTTTTCCCTATATCAGAAGACGCCGCTCCTCCATCGTCCTGCATCTTCAAGCACGTAGCCCCATTGCAGCTTTGGAGCAGCAGGCCAAAGAGCAGGAGCGTGGCCATAAAGCGGTGGCTTTGTTGGTGGGGTAAGGAAATAGTTGCGTGAAGTGATGGTTTGTGCTTCATGGTTTTTAATGGGCGTTAATAGTGAAATGATTTGCTGGTTACTGCATGCCAGAGCTGTTGCTGGTAGATTTATCGCCCTGAATCAGCTGCTCAACCAGTTCTTCTAATCTTGCTATTTTGGCATTCTGATTCGCTACTTGATTTTTTAATGCCGCGTGTTGCAGCATCAGTGGCCTTATATATTCCACATGGGCGCTACCAATCGGTTTATTGACTATGTCATTCAAAACAAACTGCAAATACTGCTTAAATTCGATTGGTAGTACACAAGCAAGCAACTCTCTTAACCGCTCCTGTGTAAATGACTTATGTTTCATGGCCATGTGCAGAAAGTCACAGTTACTAGAAAAATTTCCTATGTAGGCTAGTAAAACTTTGCGGGATTCAACTTCTATTATTTCGTCATTGCGTTGCTCTTTATTGTCTTCCTCAGCATCTAGCGATTCACCTACTTCCTTTTCTTCTTGGTTTTTTTGCGGGCTTAGAAAATCTTCTAGCACAGCACTTCTTTGGGTATAGAACGCAATTGTCTTTTTGATGCTCAGCTTGCCAAGATCCTTTGATCCCCTGCGTGCATAAGAAAAAAACCGAGCGTCGTTGGCTAGCAACAAGGGCAGCGGTGTTACGTCAAGCTGCTCCAAAGTGGCTACCAGGGAGCTGGCGTGGGCTTGGAAGGTTTGGCCTTCTTTTTGGAATAAAGCTGCAATCGCCTCCCTCACTGTTTCAGGCAGTGGGCTAGGTAATACAACAGCGTCTTCTTCGGGGGCTTTGCTCTCCTCTGTCTTCCGTGCCACGTTTTTCTGGAGTTGCTTCACCTGATCCGGCAACAGCTTATTAAAGTATTGGTTGGCGTTCCAGTATATATGGGGGGGGCAGCCCTGCTGGCGCATGCAGGACACAAACCTATTTATGAATGAAGTGGTTAAGTCTACATGCGTAGTACCCGTTTCATCATAGCCAAATTTCAAGTCCCATTGCCCCTGCATCTAAAAGTCTTGCGGGGCAACCTCCTGCAAAGGCCCCAGCAGTTTGTCTGCTAGTTGAATGACTTGTGCATAGTCTTGTATTTCAGCAGTTTGCTCTGGGTTTCTAGCAGCCCTAGTGGCTGGCTTAAAAGAGTCCTTAATCGCTTTCTCGAACGCAGTTTCCCCATTATTGTTCTTAATATCCGTGTGTGCCCCACATCTCTCGAGTAAGTAGCAGAAAAAAACACCCTTCTCTGATTTTTCGATGTTTCTACCAATAGCACGATGCAAAGAAGTAGTACCGGAGTCATCTTGCATATCGACATCCGCCCCGAGTTTTATGAGGTATTGCACCACAGGTAAACTGCTATTGTAGGCAGCCTTGTGCAGCGGTATACATCTGCTGTTGTTTCGGGCGTTTATATCTGCCTTAAATTCTACAAGCAGCTTAATCATAGCCAAACCACTGTTATTAACAGCGATGTGCAAAGCAGTGTCTCCGTTTTTTGTATGCACGGTGACGTCAGCCTTGTTCTCTACCAGGAAATGCACTATGGGAAAATTTCCTAGAACAACAGCCCTGTGCAAAGCAGTGCCCCTAAAGTTATTACATGCATTAATAGCAACACCGCTTTTAACTAGCCACGCTACCAACGTTAATTTTCCACTCTCGACTGCATAGTGTAGCGTTGTGCTACCATCTTCAGTTTTCTTTTTGATATTAATGCCCTGCTCTGCTAAACATTGAACCATCTCTAGGTCTCCCGTATTAGCAGCGTGGTGTGCAGCATTGTTTCCATATTTATTGCTAGCATTGATAGCTACATAACCCTTTTCTACTAAAAACTTGACTAATGATACATTGCCACTCTTAACAGAATATTCCCAAGCCGTAAAACCATACCTGTCCCTAAGATTTATGTCCATCCCTTGGTCTAGCAGCCATTTTACGAGCGTTAATTTCCCGTGCTTAGCAGCAGTATGCAAAACAGTTTGGCCATAAATATTTTTCAGATTAACATCAATCTTATTTGCGCTTACTAAGTATTCCACTACATCAAAGCTGTCATGTTCAATAGCATTGTGTATAGGGGCAACATGCTCACCTGGCTTACATTTATGCGGGATAAGCGCATCAAGATCAACTTTGCCAACTTCTACTAGAAACTTGACTATGGCAAGCTCATTGTTAATAACCGCATAGTTTAGTATAGTTAAGCCATTGCTATCCTGAGCATTTAAATTCCCTTCTTTCTCTGACAGGTGTTTAATAACTGCAAGCGGCGGACTAATATTTCGTTGGTACTTCGCAAGAATTAGTTGGCCTGTTAAATGATCCAAATCAATGTCATGGGTGCTACACCATTCTGCTTGCTCAGTCGGTGGAGTAGCTACACGCTCTGACACAGAGACTATTGAGGAGGTAGCCTGTGTAGGGGAGTACTCAGCGGAATGCTTCTTTTCCTTCTTCTCTTCGCTGCTACTGCCAACTTCCTGTTGCGTTGTAGATGGGGCAATTTCTCTAGACGTGGTTATTGTTTGTGTTAGTGTTCTTGCTTCCAATGCGCTAGATGCTGCACCCCCGCTTTTCCCTATATAAGAAGACGCCACCCCTTCATCGTCCTGCATCGCTAAACCTGTAGCCCCATTGCAGCTTTGCAGCAGTAGGGCAAAGTGTAGGAGCACAGCCATAAACCGGCAACCCTGTTTATGGGGTAAAGAAATAGTTGCGTGAAGTGATGGTTTTTGCTTCATGGTTTTTAATGGGCGTTAATAGTGAAATGATTTGCTGGTTACTGCACGCAAGAGCTGTTGCTGGTAGATTTTTCGCCCTGAATCAGCTGCTCAACCAGCCCTTCTAATCTTGCTATTCTTTCATGGTATTTAACTGCTTGATCCTGCAGCGCTTTATTTTGTTGCAGTATTAAGTTCATGCACTTAAGCTGCG
>CAJQOF010000095.1 GCA_905479855.1 uncultured Cytophagales bacterium | reverse complement strand
GCGCGCTCAACCATGAGGCACTGGTCATTTCCCTAAAAAAGTTCCCTGAAGATGATCCCTATTTGGCATTAACGCACGAAGTGAACTTGGCTACCCAATGGTGTGATAGCTTGCCTTTTTACTTCTATAAATCATTGCCGTGGAATGCTTTTTATACTGACCCAACTTTAGCCTAAAGAACAACGAAGCTCATGTAGGGTGTAGTTGCATTATTGGGTGTAACGCTGGGGCTGTTAACCATAACCAAAAAAAGAACGATATGGGCGCTTATCTAACAGTAGGACTAATGAGTGAGTTGGCCGTGGAGAAAAAGGCGGTGGCCGATGCACCAGCAACGCTGGAGGCCGTAAAGTCTAGCTTGCAAGGCATTGTGAACCTCGACCACTATACCTATACGGATGAGAATGATATGCATTGTTGGGCCATGAAGCCGGCCCTCTTTGAAGGCCAACAGTTCACGGATTTCTTGACAGCACAATACTGTGCCTATGTGGGCAAACTAAACGAGGACATGGACGTGCTCATCAAGAATATCCTTACGCTCAAAGATGGTAAGAAGATAATAGCAATGGCCAAGGAGAAGTCTGCGTATAACTTTCAGCTAATGACGGGCTGTAGAGATTACATCGGCGTGTCCAGAAGTGATAATCATAAGTTTAAGCGCATCTGTGTTTACTATGATTTGATAGCGCTCTTTTCGGATGGTAAAATTATTATGGAGTGCTATGGCATCTTTCGGTATTTTGAGAAGATGATACGGCTACAACGCAAAGAATACCCTATCGTAGATTGTGTGCGGTGCACAATAACTGACTAGTGGGGGTGTTAATTTTGCCCCTATTGCATGGAATACCACACCGCTTTGGTTTTTTGGGAGTTTTATCACTGGTCCAGTTATCATGTTGGCCGATTTTACCAGTGAAACCTCCGCAATTATGATTAACATAGAACATGACTGCAACAAGTAAATTTATTTATTGCCAAAGCATCAAATAAGCGGCCTTTTTCTTATGTTCACCCCCCAGTGCATTGGACCTTTTCGGGGGCTTTGCTAGGTTTGCACGCACGCCGCTACCACACTAATTCCAGAATACTAAGGCAGATCGTTTTGAAAACGCTATTGGGCAGTGGTGTGCGCCTGCCTTCTGGGGGGAACAGTGAAAAATTATACGCATCCAAAAAAACCTTAACATAACATACCATGCAAAACAAGCTAGAGATTTTAGAGGAACCCATACTAAAAGAGAATAAGGGCCGGTTCGTATTGTTCCCGATTGAGCACCACGATATCTGGGAGTTTTATAAACAGGCCGAAGCGAGCTTCTGGACAGCAGAGGAGATTGACTTAAGCCAGGACCAGCGGGATTGGGAAACACTGAATGATGGCGAGAAGCACTTTGTCTCGCATGTACTTGCCTTTTTTGCTGCCAGTGACGGTATCGTGAACGAAAACATTGCGGAGAACTTTGTGGCGGAGGTGCAATACACGGAGGCAAAGTTTTTCTATGGGTTTCAAATTGCTATTGAGAATATCCATTCAGAGGTTTATTCGCTGCTCATTGATACTTACATCAAGGATTCCAAGGAAAAAGACACACTTTTCAATGCCATTGAGACGCTGGACTGCGTGAAAAAGAAGGCTGACTGGGCACTACGATGGATTGATAAGGCCAACTTTGCCGAGCGACTCATTGCTTTTGCTGCTGTGGAGGGGATTTTCTTCTCTGGGAGCTTTTGCTCAATCTTTTGGCTCAAGAAACGGGGGCTTATGCCTGGGCTTACTTTTTCTAATGAGCTCATCTCTCGGGACGAAGGCTTGCACTGCGACTTTGCCTGCTTGCTCTATAACAATCACCTCGTTAACAAGCTATCTGTAGAAAAGGTAACCCAGATCATCACCGATGCAGTGGAAATTGAGAAGGAATTTGTCACTGATTCCCTTCCGGTAAAACTCATTGGTATGAATGCAGACCTTATGGCCCAGTATATCGAGTTTGTGGCGGACAGGTTGCTGCTAGAGCTCAACTGCCCCAAGGTATACAATGCAACCAACCCGTTTGATTTTATGGAACTGATCTCTTTGCAAGGAAAAACTAATTTCTTTGAAAAACGGGTGGCAGAGTACCAAAAAGCGGGCGTTATGAACAAAGAGACCGACAAGGATGCTGCGAAGTTTAGCCTGGATGAGGATTTTTAACCGTACGAGGCGCTTTGCATAGAATGTATTGGGTGCTGTATTGCGCACACAAAATAATTCCTTATGCCACAAGTAAAATCTAAGTATGATCCCTTTTTTAGCAAGAGCATGGAGTATCCCGCCATTGCCAGATCGCTTTTTAAGCAATGTATACCAGCACATATCCAAAACTTGAGCGATCTGGATGCTTCAGCAAGGGTGGATAGAACCAACACCAGTACGAAACTAAGCAAGCGGCACAGAGATATTGTTTATGAAGCTTCCATGCAGGATAGCACGACGCTTTTAATTTGTCCTGAGCACCAAAGCGGTGATGACAGTACGCTGCCTGTTCGCTTTCTCTACTACAACGCAGATAGCATCGCCCCTTATTTGGAAGCAGGCGAAAAGATTCCGATAATCATCAACATAGTGGTCTACCATGGTGAACGATCCCCTTATCCAGACCATAATACCCTGCAGGCCTATTATGAACGTCGAGAATTGGGGGCCCAAGAGTTGACCTTACGCTATCACGTTAAAGACCTCACAGTAC
>CAJQOF010000094.1 GCA_905479855.1 uncultured Cytophagales bacterium | reverse complement strand
TGATGCCAAATAGAAGTAGCTCTCTATCATTGGATAGTCCGAATGAGCAGGAGGAATTGAAATTAAAAAGACTCCATGGCCTGCAGCTTATATTAATAAGCTACATCCTATCGTTAGATAACAACTGCAAATTTCTACTCAAAGTGAGAGAGAACAAGCAACTTATGAAAGAGAGCTTAAGCAACCTGCTTGCTACATGTATCTTCCCAAAAGCATATAAAGATAGATTAGAGCATGTACTAAATAATATAGTCAAAAAACCCATTGGCAGTGCTCACACTGGGTACATCTGGCCGCTTGTGCTAAGAACCGAAGTACTTGAGCGCGAGAACAGTGTAGCACACGGGCGCATAGATTTACTAGAAAAGGAAGCGGCTACCCAAAAGCAACATAATACTGAGCAGAATGCTAGGATAGACAAACTGGAAGCATTGGTTACTAGCCTCCTCCCCACTGTGCCTACGCAGCTTGCCGGCGGCGAGGGCATTAAGTTGTAACCGACAAGATCCTCCACCATGATCTTTTTTAGCCAGCTTGCAAACAGCACAGATGTGGGTTTCAAGGTCGAAAGCGTATTTTTTAGGCAAAAAGCGACCTAAAATCGTTCGGGGACTTTTAAAAACCTCCTTTACGCTGCTTATAGGCAGTTTTAGGTGCCTGGGCAGCCATCTTTTTTATTCACGTAATTCGAATATAAATCAAACAAACTAACACTATGCGATATAATAAAAAACTACACCCTACCCTACTCCCTCAACAAGCGCATCGCTTTATGGCCACTATTCTGCTTGCGAGCTTGCTGCTGCAAAGTTGCGCTAGTGCAACCCTCAATATGCAGGATGATGGGGCGGCTGAAACTCAGCCTAACTTGCAGCAAGCACCTGCAGTACGACAAGCGGGAAATATAAGCTTAACTCAAGAGGTGCCAATTCCGCGCCCTGCCACAGCCACTAATGCGCCTCTGCCAACCACAACAAGGTCGCTAGACGCAGCAAATGCTGGTGAGCATGTAGGGGGGGGGCGCTTCAACAAAAAGAACAAGACACGAGAATGGGACTTCGAGCCCGCAACAACCTGATGCCAAAAAGCTTAAGCAAGAGGAATTCTCAGATGCAGCATGTGAGAAACTATGCCGTGAGTACCGTATAGACTTAAATAACACCTCCTTGGAAGATGCAATAATTAATTCTGATTATGTTAACATTCCTATACCGCTGGTAAAATGGTTGGTGGGAAAAAAAGCGTTTAAGATAGACGAAGACTCTGGTGCTTTTGCTTTGTATAATTTTGCTCTTGATTTTTCCGATCAATTGGATATAATTAAACATCTACAAGAAGCGCATGGATATATTCTTGAGCCGGATCAAGATGGCCAAGATGAGGGGGATACACTTCTTCATGACGCAGTTCTAGAGAGAGATAGAGAGAGAAGAGAAAATCAAGAGGATTATATTATATATGTTGATCAGGTCCCACCTTCTCTTCCTTTTATTCGCTATCTAATTGGAAAAGGAAGTGATGTTAACGCACTGAATAAGCGCAACGAATCTGTTCTTCATCTAGCAGCTTCTCAAACGGAGAATCTAGATATAGTAAAGTTCCTCGTAGAAGAGTGTAACGCGAATTACAATATCAAAACGTTTAATGGCGAAACTATCTTATATGCTGCGGCTTTATCAGCTGATTATAAAATAGTAGAATATCTGGTAGAAAAGTTTCATCTTAATGTGAATGCACGAACCAAGCACAAAAGAACTCCTCTTCTGGCTGCCATGGAAGATGATAAGTCCGCTAAGCACTCTGTTACGGCAGAATATTTTATTTCACTTATTCAGTATCTATTAAAAAAAGGCGCAGACATCAATGCTGCCGATGATTATGGAATGACTGCTTTACACTCAGCTAGTAGTAAGTATGCTCTATCCTCCGAAATGGTCTTTACTTACTTGCTAGAAAATTGTAACACACGCATAGACATTAAGGACCAATCTGGGAAAACAGCATTCAACATAGCCGAGGAGAAGCATGGCATGGGTAATACCCCCTGGGATAGCAGATTACAGAATAATTTATGCCCATATATAAAAGCCATTAATTTGGCAGATAAAATACTGGATGGGGAGGAAATAATGGAAGAAGATAGGCTAAAAGCTGAGGACTGGGGTCTGGAATTTGCACATAATGCTGCCATATTCGAAATCTACGACCTACAAACCTCTTTTTTCAACAGATTTAAATGCAATGTAGAGCACAATGGATATAGAGACGAGCTCATGCTTCGCGCCCCCAAAAAATGGTACGCTGACAAACTTCCCCCAACGTTGCCAAAAACTTTAAGGGGTAAAGTATTGGCCTATTTGGAAGAAAACCTTGATTCCTTCCAAATAGCGGCTGGGACGTTTATTAGCGTGGTGGAAGATCTCGATCCCACTCCAATCAATCTGATGTGGTATAATGCATTCCTTGAATATACTGGGGATGAAACCCCAAGCCCTCTAACTAAGAAGACGCATATATTCTACAAGAATAAATATTTTCACTTCAAGGCCCATATTGATCTAGATAGAGAAAAAGTGATGCCAAATAGAAGTAGCTCTCTATCATTGGATAGTCCGAATGAGCAGGAGGAATTGAAATTAAAAAGACTCCATGGCCTGCAGCTTATATTAATAAGCTACATCCTATCGTTAGATAACAACTGCAAATTTCTACTCA
>CAJQOF010000093.1 GCA_905479855.1 uncultured Cytophagales bacterium | reverse complement strand
CGCAGGGTCGCAAAGGTATAAATTCCCAGAACAATATACTATGCGTGAGCCTATTTATTTACCACAAATTCCTTAAGCCAACTGTGCTAACCGCTCCATAAGCAACTTGCACTTGGTCTCCCCATCTGCTTGTTTTTTGCGCTCGGTGGCTATTACCTGGGCGGGCGCGCTTTGCACAAAGCGGGTGTTGTTGAGTTTTTTCAACACACTGGCCAGGAATCCTTTTGCGTAAGCCAGTTCTTTCTCCAAGCGCACTCTTTCCTCCGCACTGTCTACGCCCTGGTCTAACAGCAGGTAAAAGGCATGCCCCTTTAGGCTGAAGCTGGTTGCATCGGGTTGCTTTGCCTGGGTTACTTCCAGCCGCGCTATATGGGCCAGCTTCTGAATGTAGGCCGCAAAGGGTGCTAACTCGGCGGCAACTTCCTCGCCAACCATATATAGGGTTAGCTGCTGCTTGGGAGATACCTGGGCTTTGTTCTTCAAACTTCTAATGGTAGTAATGAGCTCAAAAGCCAACCCAGCTTGGGTGAGCAGTGCGCCGTTATAGGCTTGCTGCTGCGGCCAGGGTGCTACAATAAGGCACTCCTTGGGCTGCCTAGGGTTAAGCTGGTGCCAGAGTTCCTCGGTGAGGAAGGGCATAAAGGGGTGCAACAGTTTGAGCAATGTTTCAAAGAAACCCACCGTAGCGGCGTAAGTGCTCTTGGACATAGCCTCCCCGTGGGCAGGCTTGATCATCTCTAGGTACCAGGCACAGAAGTCATCCCACACCAGTTTGTAGAGCGCCATAAGCGCATCGGAGATGCGGAAGGCTTGGAAGTGACTGTTAACTTCTTCTACCACTTGATCTAGCCGCCCCTGGAACCAAGCAATGGCTGCTACGTGGGCTTCCTCAGGCTGCGCTGTGGCCTCCCAACGCTGTAGGAGGCGGAAGGCATTCCATATTTTGTTGGCAAAGTTTCTGCCCTGCTCACAGTGCTTCACATCAAAGAGGAGATCATTGCCGGCAGAGGTACTCAGGAGCATGCCGACCCGAACGCCATCGGCGCTGTATTGTGCCATGAGCGCTATGGGCTCTGGGGAGTTGCCCAGCGATTTGGACATCTTTCTCCCTTGCGTGTCCCGAACAATGCCGGTAAAGTAGACATTCTTGAAGGGTGGTGCTTCTTGAAAGGCATAACCCGCCATGACCATCCTGGCCACCCAAAAGAAGATGATCTCGGGCGCAGTAACCAGATCGTTGGTGGGATAAAAATAGCGGAAGTCTGCGTTTTTCTTGTTTTGAATACCCTCAAAAACACTTTGGGGCCATAGCCAAGAAGAGAACCAGGTGTCTAGCACATCCTCGTCCTGCCGCAAGTCTGCCTCGGTCAGGGCTGGGTTGTTGGTTTGGGCCCGCGCCTTTTCTAGCGCAGCCATCTTGTCTTTGGCCACCACCACCGTGCCGTCTGCCAAGTAATAAGCAGGAATTCGGTGCCCCCACCAGAGCTGCCTAGAGATGCACCAGTCGTGCACACCCTCTAGCCACGCCTTGTACATATTCTGGAATTTGGCAGGATGAAACTGGATGGTACCGTCCAACACGTTCGCCAGCGCAGGGGCAGCCAAGTCAGCCATTTTTACAAACCATTGGGTAGAGAGCCTTGGCTCCACCACCGCATCGGTACGCTCCGAGAAGCCCACATTGTGGGTATGTTCTTCGGTTTTGAGGAGATAACCTTCAGCCTCTAGCTGTTGCACAATCTTCTTGCGGGCCACAAAGCGATCTTCGCCCACATAAAGCCCGGCTGCTTCACTGAGCGTGCCGTCCTCGTTGAGGATATCGATGGTTGCCAGCTTATGCTTCAACCCCAAAGCATGGTCATTCATGTCATGCGCAGGCGTCACCTTCAGGCAACCCGTGCCGAATGTGGGATCCACATACTCGTCTGCAATAATGGGGATCGCCCTCTTTATCAGCGGCACCATGACCTTTTTCCCTATTAAATGTTGGTAGCGTGTGTCTTCTGGGTGGACACAAATGGCAGTATCGCCCAGCAGGGTTTCTGGCCGTGTGGTAGCAATCGTCACCTGCTCGTCACTCCCCACCACGGCATAGCGGATGTAGTAGAGCTTCCCCTGCACCTCTTTATGGACCACCTCATCATCGGCCAGGGCAGTTTTGCCCAGCGGATCCCAATGCACCATCCGTGTGCCTTGGTAAATGTATCCTTGCTCATAAAGCTGCATAAATACAGACTGCACCGCCTCGGAAGGGCCTGGGTCCATGGTAAAGGCAGTGCGCTCCCAATCGCACGAAGCGCCCAACTTCTTCAGCTGCTCTAGAATAATGCCGCCATACTTCTCTTTCCATTCCCAAACGTGCTGAAGAAACGCTTCCCTGGTTAAATCGCTTTTAGCAATGCCCTGTGCCTTAAGCATCGCCACCACCTTGGCTTCTGTAGCAATAGAGGCGTGGTCCAAGCCAGGCACCCAGCAGGCAGCTTTCCCTTCCATCCTGGCTTTGCGCACGAGGACATCTTGCAGGGTATTGTTCAACACATGCCCCATGTGCAGCACCCCCGTTACGTTGGGGGGGGGCATAATAACGGTATAAGGTTCCTGGTCAGGATTGGGCGTAGCATGGAAAAAGCCGTGCTCCAACCAGTGGGCGTACCATTTGGCTTCTATGGCTTTGGGGTTGTAGTGGGTGGACATAAGTGGTGGTTAAGTTTAAATGATATACTGTGCGTAGTTGGCGACTACGCACCTACTTATTTGGCGCGGCCTGCTGTTGCATTCAAATGGTCCATCGTTCTGGAATTATGGACCGCTTGCGTGGCTAGCCACATATTGCGCTCAACGTTCAAGGATAGCCTATGCATCACCTGCGTGATCAACCGCCTCGGCAACCATCCTCACAAACTCCTCCACCGTCTTGCTACCTTGGTCTCCCTCTCCTTGCTTACGCACCGCTACCGTCTGTGCTGCCATCTCCTTTTCCCCCACCACCAGCATGTAGGGCACCTTACGCAGCTCAGTATCCCTAATTTTCTTCCCTATCTTCTCGTCCCGATGGTCTACAGCGCTAC
>CAJQOF010000092.1 GCA_905479855.1 uncultured Cytophagales bacterium | reverse complement strand
AAAGGCAAAATCGCCCCCCATTTCTAGCAGAAATTTTTGTATGTTCTTTAGCAGGTTGAGCTCCATTTCTCGCTCTGAGTGGTTCTCGCTCATTTCCAAGAAATCGAAGCTATAGCTATCCTTAATAGCCAACTTAGCCTGGTGCTTGTACTCTTTCTCGGCCAATGTTTGATCAAAGTTGGTTTGGTTAAGAAAAAACCGATCGTATGCTTTACTCTCTATTTGATGGACGAGAACAACTTTTGACCAACCATGTTTTCGGGTCATCTTGATGTAGAATTCCCGCTCTAGGTTGTCTTTGGACTTACCCATAATAACTAGATGTTTGCTCCAACTTATTTCTCCAACCAGTGGTTGGAGATTTGGGCTTTTATTGTATTCTAGATAAAACTGCCGCATATACCTCAGGTTTTGAGAAGAGAAACCTTTGCTGCCTGGGAAATCGGTTTGTAAGTCCGTTGATAAATTTTCTACGATCGACTTTCCCCACCCGTGTTGCTCTTGCTTTTCAACAATCAGCTGGCCTATTCCCCAATACAGTGTGATTAATGCCTGGTTAACAGCACTTAGAGCTTGATACTGCATTTGCGAGACCCTCTCCTTTATCTCCTCCACAAATTCCCGATATCCTATGTTTTGTAGTTCATCTTTCTCTGGGGCAGCTTTCTGTAGTGCTGCCTTTTTTTGCAGTGTTGTCTTCTTGGGCTGTGCCTTCTGTACTGTTGCCTTTTTGGCTTGCTGCTGCTTAGGTAGTGTTGTTTCCTTTTTGGGTTGCTGCTTTTTAGGCAGTGCTTTCTGTAGTTGCGTTTTTTTCATAATACGTTTGTTTTTTGCGCTGATCTCGTGAAGAACCTAGGTTTATGATGATAAAACTGCGTCGTTTATGCTAATGTGTGCTTCAACAGCAACTACTATACCCATTTCAGTTCAAAACCTGGGGTGTCTTCGGGGGAATAGACCTAAATTAGTGGCCTAAAATGCTTTAAGAGCACTCTTTCAAAAAACCTGCCCCGGTATTCTCAGGTGGAATGGGTATAGCAAGACGCCAGAAGGTACAGATTTTTTTAAAGTCTCACAACTTACCATAGAACCAATACCCCCTTAGCCATTGGGCTTATTATGCTATTTCCCAATACAAAACTTAGAGAATAAATTGCCCAGCAGCTCGTCGGTAGTAACCTCCCCGGTAATCTCGCCCAAGTGGTGGAGTGCAGTGCGTACGTCTTGCGCTAGAAGCTCGTGGCTGAGGGCGCTGTTTATTCCTTTCAACACAATATCCAGCGCCGCTTTGCTCTTGGTTAGGCATTCGTGGTGGCGTGCATTCACCACAATGGTAGCTGTTGCATGCAGCTGGCCTAGCGCAACAGCAGCTAGGAGCCGGGACTTAAGCAGCGATAAATTCTGCTTTTGCGCAGCGGAGATAAGCACCCAATCTTTTTGTTCTTGCTGTAGTGTTGCCAGCAATGCCGGCGCTGCCTTGTCTACCTTGTTCCCCACCTTGATGTAGGGGAGGCCTGCCGCCTCAAGCTGCTGCACAGCCAGCCTTATGTTGGGCACTGTTTCAGTAGCAAGGTCAAAAACATAAAGCACAACTGCGGCTTTTTGGAGCTGCTCTTTGGTCTTGGCAATGCCTATGGCCTCTATAGCGTCCGATGTCTTATCGCGCAAGCCGGCGGTATCTAAAAAGCGAAAGTTGATCCCCTCGATATTGAGCGTAGCCTCAATAACATCCCGTGTGGTGCCGGGGATGTCAGAGACAATGGCCTTTTCTTCATTGAGCAGCGCATTGAGCAAGGTGGACTTGCCCACATTGGGCTTGCCGGCAATTACCGTAGGTACTCCATTTTTGATCACGTTACCCAGGGAAAAGCTCTCGATAAGCCGCTTTATAGGCGTCAACAACTCCTGCACAAGTGTTATCAGCGCGCCTCTGTCAGCAAAAGTGACATCCTCCTCCGCAAAATCCAGCTCCAGTTCTAGCATAGCAGCAAAGTGCACCAACTGTGCCCGGAGTTGCTTTATCTCCGCAGAAAACCCGCCGCGCATCTGTTGCAGCGCAGTACGGTGGGCCGCAGCCGAGTCAGCCGCAATAAGGTCCGCCACCGCTTCCGCCTGGGCCAAATCAAACCGGCCATTCAAAAAAGCCCGCTGCGTGAACTCCCCAGGCTTGGCCAGCCGCGCACCATGCCGTACCAATAGTTGTATAATCTGCTGCACAATAAAAGCAGAGCCGTGGCAAGAGAGCTCTATGGCATCTTCCTTCGTAAAGGACTTAGGTGCCCAAAAGACGGAAACCAACACTTCATCGAGTACCGTTTCCCCATCTCGAATTGTGCCGAAGTGGAGGGTATGTGAAGCTTGCTGCGTAAGGTCTTTTCCGTGAAAGACTTTATTGAAGATGGGAATAACCTCTTTTCCAGATAAACGTATTACCGCAATGGCGCTACTGCCTGGCGGTGTGGCCAGGGCAACAATAGGAGGCGCTTGGTAGTGGGTGGGCATAGAAAACTAATTTAGAGATGATGCAATGTCGTACTTTTGCTACAAATTTACCACGCTTTAAACGCTCGTAATAAAACTATGGACCATTTTCTTTCTGACCGCATTCAATCTTTGCCACAGTCTGCCACGCTAGCGATGCACCAGCAGACGATGGATCTTAAGGCACAAGGCCACGATATTATCAACCTCAGCATAGGCGAGCCGGATTTTAAGACGCCGTTGCACATTCAGCAAGCGGCCAAAGAGGCGATCGATAGCGGAGCCTATTTTGGCTACCCCCCGGTGGCGGGTTATGCCGATCTGCGCGAAGCGATCGCGGAAAAGCTGCGCAAGGAGAACAATATCCCTTGCAAGCCCAACCAAATCGTTGTCTCTAATGGCGCCAAACAATCCATTGCCAATGTTTTCTCCTGTTTGCTCAACCCAGGGGACGAGGTGGTGGTCTACGCCCCTTATTGGGTCAGCTATATCTCTATGATTGCGCTGGCAGGCGGTAAACCTGTACCCATCATTGGCGAGCTCGCCAATGACTTTGAGGCTACGCCTCAGCAGCTAGACCGGGCCATTACCCCCAAAACCAAAGCGGTCATCTTCTCCAATCCCTGCAATCCTACTGGCCATCTCTTTGCCAAGAAAACGGTGGAGGCCATGGCGGCAGTGGTGCAAAAGCATGACCATGTCTTGGTGATTGCTGATGAAATCTATGAGTACATCAACTTTGTGGGGGAGCAGACGAGCATAGGTGCCTTGCCGGGTATGGAGGGGCGTGTGGTCACCATCAATGGGTTCTCCAAAGGGTTTGCGATGACGGGCTGGCGGGTAGGCTACATGGCGGCTCCTTTGTGGTTGGCTAAAGCGTGCGAGAAGTTCCAAGGCCAAACCACCTCTGCCGCCTCATCTATTGCCCAGCGTGCGGCATTGGCGGCTATGCAGGGGGGCAGGAAGGAGGTCGTGCGCATGAAGGAGGCCTATTGCAAGAGACGGTCGCTCTGCTTGGCGTTGCTGGCAGAGATCCCAGGCTTGCGTTGCAATAAACCTTTGGGGGCCTTTTATCTATTCCCCGAGGTGCGTGATTATTTTGGATGCACCAATGGAAAAACCACTATCCACAATGCAGATGATCTCTGCATTTATTTGCTGCGAGAGGCACACGTTTCCGTGGTAACGGGTAGTGCATTTGGAGCGCCAAGCTGCATTCGGATCTCTTACGCAATCGACGAGGAACAATTACAGATAGCACTGCAACGGATGAAGGAGGCCTTGTTGAAGCTAACAAAGGCTGCTTAGGAAGCTGCTCATTTGGGTGTTGTAGCCCTCATTGTTTTTATTGAG
>CAJQOF010000091.1 GCA_905479855.1 uncultured Cytophagales bacterium | reverse complement strand
GGCTCTATCGCCGCGCAGCTGGGCGAGGTTGGTTTGCTGGTTGGGGGTGAGGCCACTTAGGTTGGGGTTGGCTTGGTTTTCTACCCGCTGTGCTTCGTGGTAAACGCTGCCCATAACCTGCCCCCCTTGGCTTATGTCTGTGCGCTGGGTGTTGAGGTAGAGTTTGTTTTGCTCGGTGTCGTACCCTGCTTGGTAGTTGGCTACTTCCTTGCCGGCCAGGGTGGGGGCATCGCCTTGGTAGAGGGCTACGGGGGCGGGGGCCTTAACGCCAGCGTTGGTTTGGCCGGCGTGGGCGAGGGTGCTAGCGCAGAGGAGGAGGGTTAGGAGGATGTTTTTCATGGGTTAGTGTGGTGGTGGTTTTGGTTGGTTGGCTGTCCTATTCCCCACCCCTCCACCATCCTCTCTATAGCCCCTCTCCGCTCTGCACGCAAGAAAATAAGCGGCAGATCTTCTGGCAAAGCAACCGCTTCCTGCACAGGCTCCTCTGCAGCTTGCTCTTTGGGCTCTTCTTCCTCTGCTAGCGGCTCTTGGGTGCCAGTCGCCTGCTCCTCTTCTTCTTCATGGGCATGCCCTTCCTTGGCACGTTGCGCCTCCCCACAGCAGCAATCTAGCGGGCCCATAGGCGGGCGTTCTATCGCTAGCCTTTCTATGGCTACCCTTGCTAGTTTGGCCACTCTGGGGCTTAAAGGATAAGCGGTGCTCTCATACGCTGTTACCATTTTTTCGTCATAAGTATCGCGGCGTCGGATTGAACTATCCAGCAAGAAAAAGAAAAAGCCAGCAATTTCATCATCTGTTTTCTTCTCTAAGATGCGTACCGCCAGGGGTTCATTCTCAATGTACATATTTTGCAGCCACCCCTGGAGGTCATCGATCTCCTCCATGCCCCAAAACCCCCCTAGCCCTATGGCGATCAATTTCTCATAAAAGACCGCTGGAGGGACAATATCCCTGATCTCGGCCAGTATACGTTTCTCCCTTCTCAGCTCCTTACCTTGATAAGTATAAGTTTGATGACCAAAAAGCCGGTAATCATAAAACCGCCGCTTCAACACCGGGAACTCCCCAGAGGTGGGTTCGGGGGGGAGCTCTTTCCGCAGGTGTAAAGGCTGCTGATTTGGGAAAAAATCTCCCCATGGGTTGGGGCGGAATTCCCAATTTTCGAAATGGTCTGTGTAGAAATTTCCGTCTCTGGCAAAACAAAAATTATTGCAGTAAATTAGATGAAAAAATCCTCTAAAATCTCTGGGCAACGCCCGAAAAAAGAGGACCAGGTATTTTTTGTGTTCTTCGCCTGTGGTCTGTAGCGCTTGGAAGGCATAGTAGTTGAGGGCAAGGCTCCGCTCAGTGGTGGAGCAGAAGGTGAGATCGTCGGGAGAGTTTTCGGCTTTGCGCTCCTGCCCGCCATGTAAGGGGGCGAGCAAACAAAGCCAGAGGCTGGCCGCTAGGATAAGTTGTTTCGCATTTGGTTTCATCATGATCTATCGTTTTATAGGGTGAGTGTTCAAGAATCACTTATTGTGGGTTGGGCGCTACGGGTGTTTGAGAAATTTCTGGCAGTAGATTGGGTGGCGTGCTAGCTTGCGGCTGTGCTGGCAGCAAGATCAGCGGGGAAGCTGCAGGTTGCACAGCTGGGGCTACCTGTTGCGGAGGTGTTATAATAATAACAGGGTTATCAAGATGGGGAGACACCGTTTCTCCCGGCCTCACCAGCATAGGTAGTGGGGTAGTGGTGGGCACCTGCTCGCCCATGTAGGTGATGGGGTTTATGTGGGTGCTCAGTGGAGCATGCTGAGGGAGTACGGTTTTTCCCGCTCTAACCAGCATGGGTAGTGGGGTAGTGGGAAGCACCGTCTCGCAGATATAAGTGAAGGGCCCCACATGGGTGGTCACCTGGTTTTGCTCTGCCGTGGTGAGTGGGTCAAAGATTTGTTGGTGGACGTTTTCGTACCCTTTGTCAGCGAGGTGCTTCTCAATCTGCTCTAGCTTATCTCCACTACCACCCACCGAATGCCCCAGCACCTCTATCACATTGCCGGCATTGTCGGTGAAGGGCACCTTTTTTCTCCTTCCTTCGGCGTCTCTGGTTAGTTTTTGCAGCGGTTCATTCGGACTAAACGTAGTTCCTGGCAATGGGCAGCCTTTGGTATCTTGGTAGTCATTGCCAGCATGGTCGAGAACGGCCCTCCACTTGGGCACTGCCTCGTTGTAGAGGAGTGCCGCGTCGGGGAATTTTGTGCCTTTGCCTTTGGTAAGGTTGTAGGTATCGGCGGGTATCCGCTTGTTTTGGTTGGGGGTGGTGGTAGAGGGGCCGGCGGGCTCTAGGAAAAAGCCGGTGGTACCGCTTGCCTGGGTAGCATCTCCAGGAATCACAAACGCACTTACGGTAGACTTGTCTTCTTCTGCAAAGCGTACGGAGAAGATGTCGTTTTCGCCTTCTGCCACAATCACCTTGTTGGTGGTAAACTTTCCTCCGTTCTGCGTGCCCACGTTGAGGTAGTGGCGCTCGGCGCCGCCCTTTTCGCTCACGTGGGCGATATCTCCAGTTTCTCTGTTGATGTTGTATTCCCGCGGCAGCACTGTCGCATCTTGGCTCTGGGCTACCTGCGCCGTGCCGGGTGCAAGG
>CAJQOF010000090.1 GCA_905479855.1 uncultured Cytophagales bacterium | reverse complement strand
CTATTCGGAGGAAAAAGGTATCTCTACCCAAATGGCAGCCAGAGCACTGCGCTACGCATGGTTTCAGGAACTGTGTAAAGCGCATGGCTTTGAAAAAGTGGCTACAGCACACCATGGGAACGATAGCCTAGAAACCGTGTTGCTTCATTTAACAAAGGGAACGGGCATTGCTGGCCTGCGTGGCATTTTACCTGCACGGGGGCGATACATTAGACCTTTGCTTTTTAGCAACAAAGCTGAGATACTGGCGTATGCAGAGGAACAGGGGCTCTCCTGGCGCGAGGACAGCTCTAACCAGAAAAATACGTACCAGAGGAATTTAATCAGGAACAAGGTAGTGCCTTGCCTAAGAGCGATTAATCCCAACCTGGAAAGCACCTTCCAATTGACGGCAGAGCGGTTAGGGCAGGTGGAGGCCCTATTTAATGAACAAGTAGCAACCATTCGCCAGCAAATAGGTCGGCAAGAAGGTGCTGATTTTTACATAGACATCACCACCATCCAAGACAAACCCTGGGCCCCTGTGGTAGCCTGGGAGATACTCAAGCCCTTTGGCTTCAACTTTGTACAAGCAAAAGGGTTACTAACGCAACAGCCCCCTAGCGGGGCCATGGAGCAATCGGCAAGCCACCAACTATATGTAGACCGCATGCAGTGGATTGTAACGCCTACTGCCGAACTAGATGCGCAATCGTATACTATTACATCAACCACAAAATTCTTACCCCTCCCCCAACATGCCCTCCATTGTGCCCATATACCCAGCGCGCAGTATAAGATCATCACTAGCAAGGAGGTCGCTGCCCTAGACCGCGAAAAACTTCACTTTCCACTCATTGTAAGCAGGTGGCAGCCAGGCGATGCCTTCTATCCTCTGGGCATGCAGCAACGAAAGAAACTCAGCGACTTCTTTATAGACAACAAAGTGCCTATACCGCTAAAAGCGCGCGTTTGGGTGGTAACTTCTGGGGGTGAAATTGTCTGGGTAGTAGGCCATAGAATAGATGACCGCTTCAAAATAACGGCCAGCACGCGGGAGGTATATGAAATCAGAAAGGTGTAGCCCATGGTAGTAATGCGAGGACAAACGATGAGCTTGTGAATAGCGTACTTTTTTGCCCCAAATATTGCTAAATTCGCCCGACCACTTCGTCCAATAGTAGCAACCTGTTAAACATCTACGCATTATGCCCATCCAACTACTAGACCCCAAGAGTGATTTTGTGTTTAAAAAAATATTTGGCACAGAAAAGCACAGTAATGTGCTTATTAACTTCCTCAACGATCTGCTCTACGAAAAGCACAAAGAATGCATGGCCAAGATTGTAGAGGTAACCTATGTGCAAACCATACAAACGCCTGATTCAGTATCAGGAAAAGAGATGGTGCTAGACATCGCTTGCACTGACAGCACCGGCCAGCAATACGTTATAGAGATGCAGCTATCCCGCTTTTCTGGTTTTGAACGCCGAGCGCTTGCTTACCTCACACGTGTACATTCCCGGCAGCTGAAGGGTGGGATGGACTATGATAAGATTCAGCCGGTCTTTCTGCTTGCCATTGTGAATGATGAGCTCTTTAAGGGGCACCCATATTACAGATATGACCATAAACTGGTATGTGACCAAACTGGTGGCCACCACATCAAGGATATACATCTTACTTTCTTTGACCTTAGTAAGTTCAAAAAGACTAAGATCTCCGAGCTGGAGACCATGGAGGAGAAGTGGATGTATTTTTTAAAGTATGCTCCCGAAGCAGATTTAGATAGTGAAGCGTATAAAATGCTCATCGAAAATTCCCCAATTTTTAAGGAGGCGTTTTTGGCCCTAGATGAAACTTCCTGGACCGACGAAGAACGAGCGTTGCATGAACGCTCAGTAATTACCAAGATCGATACGAATGCAGTGATTAAGTACAATAGAGCAGAAGGTAAGGCAGAAGGCAAAGCAGAAAAAGAGCGTATATTTATTTTGAACATGCACGAAGGTGGAATGGCTATAGAGGAAATAGCAAAATGGACAAAACTTACAGTAGAAGAGGTGGAAAAGATACTCACTGGTGTATAGACAGTCAACCGCTGTGTATTTAGACCTTTCAATAGCGCACTAAAACGCGTGTTGCCCTATTGTGTGCGGTTGTTTTCTGGTTTTGGAGGAAGGCTAATAGCCCAATAAGTGCTGCACAAATAACAAGCAAGTTGCTGGTGCATGATTTCCTTTTTAATTTTGTACCCACTTTTCAACCTGCCTAATCAATAACGACAATGAAACTATCCAAAGCAGACAAAGAGAATCTATTCCTAGAGTTTGGCGCCAAAAAATCGGCACAAGATTCAGGATCCATAGAATCCCAAACAGCCCTCTTTACCCACAGAATTAAGCACTTAACCGACCATTTAAAGACGAACAAGAAGGACAAGTCCACCGTATTGGGCCTCACCAAGCTTGTAGGTAAGCGCAAGCGGTTCCTCTCCCATTTAAAGAAAAAAGATCTGGGTCGGTACCGGGCTATCATTGCAAGCTTGGGGCTAAGAAAGTAACCACAAGTGGTTGAGGGGCTGTAAAGGCAAGTCTCCTTCATGGGGCTGTTGCGTACAGGCCACAAAGCATGTACCACTATCTAAAGGGGGCATATATCCATGCATCATGCAAAGTTGAGACGTGCAGTACCGCTGCCTTGCGTGCCCAGTAGCAAAGATTA
>CAJQOF010000089.1 GCA_905479855.1 uncultured Cytophagales bacterium | reverse complement strand
TATACCAATATCAACAGGGTGCACTAAAGATGTCATCGTCTATGTATTTCGTTTATTTTGATTGTGCTGGGGTTACCTTTTTTACCCAGCCCCCCTTCTCGCCCAAGAGGTAGTGCGTGCCCACTAAGCCAATAAGGTTGGCGAGCATGCCGGGGACAATGCTATCAGAGTTTTTACCAAAGATACTCCACACTACTACAGTCAGTAACCCAGCTGCCATGCCTATGAGTGCGGCCCGAGTAGTAGTGCGGAAGCCTACGATGCTCATTAGCAATGGTACTGTAACAACAGGCATATAAAGACTGCTGGATACCATCAATAGTTCTAGCATCCCTGGAGAATATAGCGCCAATAGAAGAGCAACTATTCCTGAAAGACAACAAAATAGCCTGGCAGTTAGCACTTTATGTTTGAGTTTAACCTTTAGTGGTTTTACGATATCATTGGTGAGCAGAACGGCAGAAGCATTTAGGTAGGAATCGGCAGTAGACATAGCCAGTGCCATTATGCCTATGCCAATAAAACCGCGAAGGCCTGCATGGGCATAATTTTGAATGATGTAGGAAACGAGTTTATCAGGCTCCAGGGTACGGTCTGTAGCCAATAGCAGAACTGCCATCCATGCTATTCCCATAACTGCTAAGGCACTAATCCCACTTGCACGAATAAAGGAGGCCTTGGCTTGTTGTACATCACGCGCCATGCTAATGCGTTGGAAAACAACTGGATCCATGCCAGGAACAGCAAACCAGAGAAACATAACAAAGAAGGTTAAAAACTTAGGGTGCCATCCTATTACTTCGCTTAGTATAAAATTAGGATCGGTGCGAAAGACTTCTATGACTTGTTCGGAACCTTTGAGGTGCTCTGCAATGATGAGTGTAAGAATCGGGATAAAAGTACCAAAGGTGAGAAACTGAAATACATCTGTGAAAGTAACAGCACGAACTCCGCCGGAAATTGAGTAGAGCACTACAATAGAAGCTGCTAGAACAGTAACCCAAGAACTTTCTATGTTAAAGATTAAGGAGATTATTGTAGCAATTACCTGGAACTCAATAGCGACAACACCTATTACACTGAGTATCCCACTTATAGCAGAGATAATCTGTATGGGTTGTCCATAGACTTTTCCCATGGCCTCGGCCATCGAAAGATTGCTCATAAACGGCCCCATACGGGTTGCTAACTGAGCAACAAGAAAAAGGCACAAAGCGCCTCCAAGTATCACCATCACAAAGTATAGACCATCCGTGTATGTATTCTCCAGCATGTAGAATACAGCCCTTCCCCCGATCCAGCTCATAACAACGGTGGCCGTAAGCGTAGCAGTAGAAAAATTCTTATTACCTATTGCATAGTCTTCAAAGCTCTTTACCTTTTTGCCATAAAAAAGCCCCACAGCAAGATTGATTCCGAGAAAGGCAGCAAATATGGCTATATCAACAGGATGTGCTAAAGATGTCATCGTCTATGTATTTCGTTTATTTTGATTGTGCTGGAGCTACCTTTTTTACCCAGCCCCCCTTCTCTCCCAAGAGGTAGTGCGTGCCCACTAAGCCAATGAGGTTGGCGAGCATGCCGGGTATAATGCTGTCACCATTTTTCCATAATATACTCCAGACCACTACGGTTGTAACGCCGGCTGCTATGCCAACAAGCGCAGCGCGCGTGCTGCTGCGGAAGCCTAATATAGCCATAAGTATGGGGACGGTAACAATGGGCATATAAATGCTGCCACTAAATAATAGTAGCTTCAAGATATCTGTGCTATACAGCGCTAGCAAGAGCGCCAGAAAGCCAATGGCCATGGAACATAATCTCGCAGCGCCAATGGCTTCTTCTTGCTCACTGTCATTGGGCAGGGCTAGGATATCATTAGAAAATTGTACCGCAGAGGAATTGAGTATGGAGTCGGCCGTAGACATGGCCAGTGCCATCACACAAATACCCAATAAGCCCTTAAGCCCTACGTGCGCATGTTGGCTAATGAGGTAGGGTATTACCTCTTTTTTTGCCAAATCAGGGTTTTCTGTGAGCAAAAGAATACCTATCCAAGCTAGAATAATGAAGAACAGTAAAAGAATGATGGAAGAATAGGCAAATGCATTTCTGGCTTGCTTTACATCCCTGGCCATGATTATGCGTTGGAATGCTTGTGGATTAAAGGCAGGGAGTGCGAAATAGAGGAACAGCCCCAAGCTAGACATCAATCTGGGTGTATTGGCTACTACCTCCTTGGGGTTAAAAACGGCAGTGTTTGAGAGGGCAGTGATCACTTGCGAGGAGTCTTCTAATTTCGTCCATATAATTCCGCATAACACAGGAATGATAGTGGCGAAAGTTAAGAGTTGAAAGACATCGGTAAAAGTAACAGCACGAACTCCCCCAAAGGTAGAATAAACGATCATAATGCCAACAGCAACCCAAAGGGACAAGCTACCTTCTATTTGAAAGACAACCTCTAATATCTTAGACATTACCTGGAATTGGATCGCGGTAAAGCCTATACCTTTTAGTATAGCACTTGTGGCTGTAATCAGCTGCACCTTGCGCCCGTATAAGTCGCGCATCGCTTCTGCCACGGAAATGTTTTTCATAAACTCCCCCATGCGCAGCGCCAAGAGCCCCATAAGTAACATGCCAATAGGCTGGCCTAATCTCGCTATAATGTAGTAGAGCCCATTGGTGTACGTGTTTTCCAGGCAAATAAAGAGACTACTTCCTGAGGCATAGGTCGCTACAATGGTGGCTATTAGTGTAAGAGTGGAGAAGTTTTTCCCTCCTGTGGCAAAATCGCGGAGGGTTTTTACTTGCTGCCCATGATAAATCCCTACTGCTAGGGAGATGAGCAAAAAACCAGCCAATATTGCTGTGTCGGTGCCGTGTGCTGCTGGGTTCATAAGTAGGTGTTTAAGTTGTGGTTGGTTGCGTTACTAGGGTTGCCTTTTTTACCCAGCCCCCCTTCTCGCCCAAGAGGTAGTGGGTGCCCACTAAGCCAATGAGGTTAGCAAGCATGCCGGGAACAATACTATCACCGTTCTTCCATAAAATACTCCAGACCACTACGGTTGTAACGCCGGCTGCCATGCCCACAAGCGCAGCGCGGGAGGTACTGCGGAAGCCAAGCACAGCCATGAGCATAGGGACGGTGATAATTGGCATGTAAAAGCTACTGGATAGCAAAAGGAGCTTCAATATATCCGTGCTATACAGCGCTAGCAACAGCGCCAAGAAGCCAAGGACAATGGAACATAATCTCGCAGCGCCAATGGCGACTTCTCTTGCTTGTTCACTGTCGTTGGGCAGGGCTAGGATATCATTAGAAAATTGCACGGCAGAGGCATTGAGCGAGGAGTCGGCGGTAGACATGGCGAGTGCCATTACGCAAATACCCAATAATCCTTTGAGCCCCACGTATACATGTTTGTTCATGAGGTAGGGCACTACCTCCTCTTTGGTTAATTCAGGGTTTTCTGCAAGCAAAAGAATGCCCACCCAAGCTATAAAAATGAAGATCAGCAAAAGAATAGCTGAGGAATAAGCAAATGCATCTCTGGCTTGCTTTACGTCTTTTGACATGACTATTCGTTGGAACATGGCTGCTTTAAAGTCAGGCAACGCAAAGTAAAGAAATAAGCCCACCGTAGACATAAATCTTGGGGTATACCCAATGACTTCTTTGGGGTTAAACACTGCAGTATTTGTAAGGGTAGCGGCCACTTGCGAGTTACCACCTTCTAGTTTACTCCATATTATAGCGCATAATACAGGAATAACGGTGGCAAATGTTAAGAATTGAAAGACGTCGGTGAAGGTAACAGCCCGAATTCCCCCAAAAGTGGAATAAACGATCATAATGCCAGCAGCAACCCAAATGGACCAACCGCTTTCTATTTGAAAGGCTATCTCTAATATTTTGATCATCACGTTAAATTGCATGGCGGTGAAGCCTATACCTTTTAGGATCCCACTCACAGCTGTAATAAGCTGTGCCTTTCTCCCATATAAGTCGCGCATCGCTTCTGCCACGGAAATGTTTTTCATAAACTCCTCCATACGCAGCGCCAATAGCCCCGCAAATAATATGGCAATAGAAAGCCCTAATCTTGCTATAATGTAGTAGAGCCCATTGGTGTACGTGTTTTCGAGGCAAATAAAGAGACTACTTCCTGAGGCATAGGTGGCCACAATGGTGGCGACCAATGTAGGTGTAGAGAAGTTTTTCCTACCTACGCCAAAGTCGCGGAGGCTTTTTACTTGCTGCCCATGGTAAAGCCCTACTGCTAGGGAGATGAGTAAGAAAACAGCCAATATTGCTGTGTCGAGGCCGTGTGCTGCTGGGTTCATAAGTGGTTGTTTAGGTTGTGGTTGGTTGGGTTACTGGGGTTGCCTTTTTTACCCAGCCCCCCTTCTCCCCCAAGAGGTAGTGGGTGCCCACTAAGCCAATGAGGTTGGCGAGCATGCCGGGGACAATGCTATCACCGTTCTTCCATAAGATACTCCACACCACTACGGTTGTAATGCCGGCTGCTATGCCAACAAGCGCAGCGCGTGTACTGCTACGGAAGCCCAATATAGCCATAAGTATAGGTACGGTAACAATGGGCATATAAATGCTGCCAGTCAATAATATTAGTTTCAAGAGATCCTTGCTATACAACGCTAATAACAAAGCCCCAAAGCCAATGACCATGGAGCATAACCTCGCAGCGCCAATGCCTTCCTGCTTTGCCTCCTCACTATCGCTTGGCAAAGCGAGGATATCATTAGAAAATTGTACCGCAGAGGCATTCAAGCAGGAATCAGCGGTAGACATGGCTAAGGCCATCACACAGATACCCAATAACCCTTTGAGCCCCACATGCACATGTTGGCTAATGAGATAGGGCACTATCTCTTCTTTTGTCAACTCAGGGTTTTCTGCGAGCAAAAGAACTGCCATCCAAGTTATAATAATGAAGAAAAGTGAAAGGATGATGGAAGAATAGGCAAATGCATTTCTGGCTTGCTTTACATCTCTGGCCATGATTATGCGTTGGAATGCTGGTGGATTAAAGGCAGGAAGTGCGAAATAAAGGAACAGCCCCAAGCTAGACATGAATCTGGGCGTATTGGCTACTACCTCCTTGGGGTTAAATACTGCAGTATTGAAGAGTGTAGTAGTTACTTGCGAGGGGTCTTCTAATTTCGTCCATATAATTCCGCATAACACAGGAATGATGGTAGCGAAAGTTAAAAGTTGAAAGACGTCGGTAAAGGTAACAGCCCGAATCCCCCCAAAGGCGGAATAAAGAATCATAATACCAACCGCAACCCAAATGGACCATCCGCTTTCTATTTGAAAGACAATCTCTAAAATTTTAGTCATCACCTTGAATTGTACAGCAATAAATCCTGCGTCTCTCAGAATACCACAGATGGCTGTAATCAATTGGACATTTCTCCCATATAAATTATTCATTGCGTCTGCTACAGAGATGTTTCCCATGAACTCTCCCATACGTAGTGCCAAGAGCCCTCCAAGCAATAGGCTAAGGGGCAAGCCTAGCAGAGAGAATAGGTAATACAGTCCATTAATGTAAGTATTTTCAAGACAAATAAATAGGCTACTCCCTGATGAGTAGGTAGCGACAATAGTGGCCACTAACGTAGCAGTAGAGAAGTTTTTCCTACCTACGCCAAAGTCGCGGAGGCTTTTTACTTGCTGCCCATGGTAAAGCCCTACTGCCAGGGAGATGAGTAAGAAAACAGCCAATATTGCTGTGTCGAGGCCGTGTGCTGCTGGGTTCATAAGTGGTTGTTTAGGTTGTGGTTATTATTTCCCCTTTCTCTGCTTTCGGTCGCCCAAAGGGTTGGGGAGGGCAAAAAAAATGTCCGTAGTCTTCAGACTACGGACAGCGATGGGTATTGATAATTCTATACGCGAATTATTTTTAGGCGTAACAAGCGGAGGATCCGCAGCCTGGAGACGATAGAGGGCGGCTTGTTTAATTGCTTCGCTGCGCGAAGCCCCCACGTCTACAACATTAGTAGTAGATTCCTCACATCCCCCCTCGCCAAGGACCGGGACATGGTTCGGAATGACAGCATGGTCCGTAGTCTGAAGACTACGGACAGCGGCTAGACTACCGACAGCGGCTGTTGTCGATGGTTCGCGCAGCGAACCATTCCGCTCTTTGTCATCCTGAACGCAGTGAAGGATCTTAGCCGTATTGCCTACCAGCTGATCTGCAGAAGAGTGATGAGGAGCCACTACCACAGCGCGGTTAATGATCGTCCTAGAATCCCTCGGGATGACAAGAGCATGGTCCGTAGTCTGAGTCTGAAGACTACGGACAGCGGTGGGTTGTTCAATAGCATCACCATGGTTATCATCACTAATAGCTAATACTTGATCATTAGCCCCATAGCGCTGCAGCGTCATGCTAAATAGCAGGAGGGTGGCCATGAAGCGACTAAACTGCCCGCCAAGTTGAGCGAGAATGGGCTGATTGCCTGCGTTTTTTGCTAGATAGGCCATAGGGCTTTCGTTAATCATGCACCTTCTTCTTTCCTACTCACCACCTCCATGCTGGTTTTTTTTAGCGCTTCAGCTACTTGGGGAAAGCCTAGCTTTTCGGCAAGTGGCACAAAGAAGTTCAGGGTTCCATCGGCTATTCTGCGCTGGTCTTTGTAAGGTGTTGTTTTGATGCTACCCATAGCATGTACCCTCTCCGCCAACTTTACGTACAACGCACGTTTATCTTTTAGCCGCAAGAGCTTACGTAGGCTTTTATTGTTTGCGACCTTTTGGTTATAGAGTTCATTCTTTCTGCTCTCCAGTTGCCCTCCCCCCTCTACTATATGGGCCGTTTCCTCATCGAAAGTAAGTGCTATATGCGCTAGCAGCATGTTCGTGTCCTCCACCGTGCCGTTCAGCAATGCCGCCAGCAGAGTAGGTTGGTCTTGGTTATAGTCCAGGACGGTTTGTGCTACCGCAATAGCGTCGAGATAGGAAGGAGCGCCAGCTGTTTGCTTGGCAGGCCCATGGTACCATTTTGCCATCTCAATGGCGGTCTTTACTGCTTCAATATCCACTTTAGGGTGTTGCTTCACAGCCATCAATAGTGCCTCTTCCTGTTGCTTCTCCCCGGGGTAAGTATCATCTGCACGCACCAAGGAAGTCCCCGGCTCCGGGCTCGCCAAGTTGCTCTCCTTGTTGCCGCTTACCTCGTTCAGCTGCACGGGAATGGCATAAACATAGGTATCTCGGTTTTCTTGCGGCACCACATCTGTGTAACCACAGTGTGCTTCAATAATGCGTTGATTGGTCAGGAGCAAGAGCTCGTGGTTGTTGGTAGCCATTACCAACCATTCCTCACCACGCTGCGCCGGATAGTTTTCTTCTACCATCGGTTGTCTAGCATCACGCCTCGGTGCAAACATGGCAATATCAGCCGTAACGGTAAAGGCCACAGCGGGTACTTTTTGGGCCTCTTTGTCCGCTGAGGTCATCTCGTAGGTGAGTGCTGTATCATCCAACCCAATGCAGAGCACGGAAGTAGCATCTTCTTGGCTGGCCCTAAGCACGCGGATGCTATTGATAAGTACTTTTTTGATGCGTTGTGCATCGCAAAAGAGCTGTTTTTGTTGGCTGTTGTTCCTGATGTAGAGGGTTTTCTCTTGAAACGTGTCTTCCACTTCTTTGAGCAATGTTGCTATGTTCACAGAAGAGGGTGACAGCTGCATGTAGTCAATGGTGCCGCGATTGATACCGTCCATTATTTCTGTAGGCATAAGGATAGTTAAGTCCTTAGCGAAGGGATTCTGCCCTTTCAAGAGCCGTTTTATGCACGGTTGTAGGCCAGTTGCGCCGGATAAGTCCCCCAGGTTGAGCTTTTTAAGAGCTTGCATACAGTGCAGCCGATTCTTGAATAGTGCTAGCAAGCACTCCTTCTCTTCATTGTCCCGGGGCAACAGGTGGCTATTTTCGTTAGCCAGTTCTCGGCCTCTGGCAGCTAGGAGCCTCTGGGTCTGCTTTTGCTTGAGGAAGACAACAAGGAAGCCCATGAAGGGCAGCACCATATAACTCAAAGTGTACCACGGCGTCCCTAATGCTTCCATCGGAATGGCGCCACCTGTGGCTACCTTAAAGGAGAGTAGACTAATCGCAATGCCTCCAGCAGCAAATGAAAGGGCAAGAGACCAATGCAATAGCCAGAGCGCAACAAGGAGGTTAATCATTAAAATCCCTGTCTGTATAGGAGAGAAGTGGCTGATAACGGCCAGGAGCGTATTGGAAACAAAGAGCGCAATGCCGATGCCTGCGGGCCAGTAATAGGTAATGAACAGCTTAGTGACTTTGTTCTGCGTTAAAAGAGGAAAAATCATAAAGGAACTAGCCAGCAGGGGCACGGTATAGCAGACAGCTCTGAAGATGGTTGGACAGGCATCGGTCTGCTCATACTCAATGGTGTAGCAAGCGGTGTAGATAGCACAGAGAATGTAAAGGCCAAAGTAGAAGTAGATGGCCTCGTTGGTAGGCAAGTTGCGCTGCAAGCAAGTGGATAACTTGAAGCTCTTTGAGGAACAATTGCCCGGTTTTTCTTCTCTCTTTAGCGTTGTTTGCGCTTGCTCCAGTCGATCAGCTCCCCAACCACCCTTTGCACCAAAGAGATAGTGGCTGGCGATGATGGCAGCGGCGTTGGCTACCATACCTGGCGTGATGCTATCTCCATTATTGTAGTAGATACTCCAGAGCACCACGGTGATAAACCCGGATGCCATACCCACTAATATCGTTCGGGTGCTCGTGCGGAAGCCCAGAATAGAGAAAAGAAGCGGCACAGTGACAATGGGCAGATAGAAGCTACATGCAAGCAGTGCTAGCCCAAAAATATCTTTGGCATAGAGCGCTAAAACAAGCGAGATTGCACCTATAAGCAAGGTAGAAGAGCGGGCGACGAAGAGTCTCTTTTTAGTATCTGATTCGGCAGTTGGCACAATATCGTTGGCTACCATGACGGCAGCAGAGTTCAAGAAAGAATCGGCAGAGGACATCGCCATGGCAATAATGCCTACACCAAATATGCCCCGAAAGCCGGCGTAGCTGTGCTTATTAACCAAGTAAGGAACTATTTGATCTTTGGAGAGGTTCGGGCTATCGGCTAGCAGCAAGATGGCTATCCAAACCACAAACAGATCTGCCAGTAAAATAATCCCAGCAGCATAGATAAAAGCTTTTCTAGCCTGCAGGGCATCCTTGGCCATGACAATACGCTGGAATACTTCAGGTGCAATGGCGGGGATGGAGAAGCAGAGCATCCAACCTATCGTACTCATAAACTCGGGCGTAAACCTAATTACTTCTCGCACGTCAAAGTAAGGGGTAGTGCTGAGGGTTTGGTAAACAAGCTGGCCAGAGTTGGGAATGTTGTTCCAGATGATAAGTCCTATGGTGGGAATAAAAACGCCGAAAGTGATAAACTGTACCCCATCAGTAAATGTGACAGCGCGGATGCCTCCAAAGGAAGAGTAGGCAATGACAATAATTGCCGTCACGATCGTTACTAAGGGGCCTTCCAAGCCAAGCAACAGAGACGCGGTTGTGGATAGTACTTGGAACTGCAGCGCCAACCACCCTATTTGGTTAAATACACCGCTAACAGCAGTCACCTTCTGCACCCTTTCTCCATAGAGATTTTTCATGGCTCCTGCCACAGAGAGGCTTCGTAGAAAACGGCCCATTCTTCCAGCTGCCATGCCTGTAAGTACTATCCCAATAAAGCCACCGATTGTTGAGGCAATGATATAATACAGCCCCCTGGTGTAGGTCTCTTCTAGAGAAACAAAGATAAAACTCCCTGTTATCCACGTTGCCACAATAGTAGCTGTGAGTATTGGCGTAGAGAAATTCCTGCCACCTGTGGCATAGTCTTCTAGGGTAACCACCCTGCGGCCGTAATTGAGCCCCACAGCGAGGTTAACAAGAAGAAAGACAACGAGAATAGCGATATCAACAGAGTGCGCTAATGGTACCATAGTGTAGGTGTGCTGGTTTGTTTTAGTAGATAAGTTGATCGGTTTTACCAATCATCATCAATATCAAGTTCAATTGCATTGAGGATTGTTTTCTTAAAGCCCCCTTTTTCTCCCAAGAGGTAATGGCTGCCGAGTATGCCCGCCAAGTTAGCCATAATACCTGGAATGGTTGCATCAATGCCAACATCTTCCAAAAAGATGCGCCATAACAGCACCGTCATAAACCCTAGCCCCATGCCTAAGAGCGCGGGTTTGGCGCCGCTGCGGAAGCCAAACATGGCAAGCAGTAGGGGAACAGTAACCACAGACATATAGAACCCTAGAATAAGCCGCACAAGCGCCACGTAGCTGGCAGGCACTAGTGCCATAACCAAGGCAAGCATGCCAATGGTGAGTGAAGCAATCCTAGCCAATATAAGTTGTTTTTTGTCCTCCTCTTTTGTTAGCTTTTTACTACCATCAGCTCTTAACGGTGCTATAATATCGTTAACAATAAGGATAGCGGCAGCATTGAGGTTAGAATCTGCTGTGGACATCACCGTGGCCATGGTACCCGCAAAGAGAATACCTGTAAATCCTACAGAGGAGTACTTTTCAATAATGTGGCGCAAGATATTTCCCGGCGCCATGTCGGGGTTATTGGTGCGCACCAAAATGGTGATCCAAACAATAAAGAGGGTTAGCACCAAACAAATTAGCGCTGCGTGCAAAAAAGAGCTGCGCACTTGCGCAACGTTTTTTGCCATGGCTGCGCGCTGAAAAATGGGTGGTGAGAAAACCGGAATAAAGCAGAGGGGGAGTAGCGTTAATAAGCCAATACCATTGCCGGAGGAGCCCAGTAATTCTTTTGGGCTAAACTGGGGGGTTGTTGCTAGCATATGCATTACTGCATCAAACCCACTGACCTGCTCCCAAATCATTAACGCAAGAATGGGAATGAGCGTTCCAAAGGTGAAGAACTGCAAGATATCGGTGAAGGTGACCGCGCGAATACCGCCAAAAGCGGAATAGATAATGACGACGCTGGCTGCAATAATAGCTGTGTGGGTACTCTCGGTGCCAAGAATGAGGCTAAAGATCTTTGCCCCGGCCTTAAACTGCAGGGCTACAAAGCCAATGGACAAAAGGGTGCCGAAGATGGCTGTGATGGTGCGCACTTGTTTGCCGTAGAGGTCCCCCATGGTTGCCGCTATGGAAGTGCTCCCCAAGAATGGCTTCATGCGCTTGGCAAATACTACACCGGTGACGAATAAGGTGCCAAAGTCAGCGCTCAGGTATAACAGAATAAAGAACAGCCCATTGCTGTAAATTTGCTCTGGCCTGAAGGTCAGGAAGCTGCCCGTAACCAATGTGGCCACAATAGTGGCCGCGAGTGTGGGGGTGGAGAAGTTTCGCCCACCTAAAGCATATTCCCGGAGTGTTTTAACAGATCGGCCATATTTGAGTCCCACAAAGAGGGTAATGGCCAAGAAAAGAACAAAAATGCCGATATCAATAGGGTGCGCTAAAGGAGCCATAGTATGCTGGGTTTAATTTGGGTTAATTGCTGGATTAACTACTTGATAAACAAACGCGCCACTCTCTTCAATATTGGTAGAATCAGGAAAATAGCCCAAGTACCCTTTTTTTATCTATGCAATCGTTACTTACTCATAATTACCTTCGTCACCCTCATTACCCTCGCAAAGTAACTACATAAACGTAAGAATATCCTCGCATGCGATGTGCAGGATTACTAATTGGCAACTACCCTGCCCCCCTAATCGGCCCTGAGGAGCTTTAAACAAGGGTAACGAATGAATTTTAAACCTAAAATTGCGCTTTTTAGGGAAAAATCAGCCAATGACGGCTCGGCCAAACCCTTAAACCCTCTTTAAGCTGCGTATACGTTGTTTTAGCTGCCTGGGTAGTTACAATAATTGCTCCATGTATCGCAAAGGCCATGCGCAAAAAGCCGAAGCTTGCCGTGCTTTATTGCAGGCCTCCCACATGGAAAGTCAATAATGGCTGAATGACGTTTTCACACGCCCTTAAAATCACCACCAAACGGTATTCGTATACAAAAGAGCCTACGTGGCTATAAAACAACTACCACGTAGCATAAAAATGTTTCTAGATTAGTAATTAGCGCACTTTTTGTTGGAGCAAGAAAATCTTCACGCGATAGCCCTCTGCTTTATTGGTTAGAATCGAGACATAAGTGGTTGTTAACCAGAGAGTAAGGAGCTTTTTCGGTGTTTTTTTATTTCTAGCCCTAAATTTGTAGCGCTACTCCGTTACTTGGCTATTGGCGCCAATGGTTCAGGAAAGCGCAATTTACGGCTCTGTGCTGTGGTAGGTTTGTGCCTCCCAGGGTTGCTGCGTAGCCATGATTGGCCAAAAGTTTTCCGGAAAGGGCTATCGCTCCCCGCTGCTATCGGTATCCTGAAGACTACACTGCACGCTTAGTTTTAAAAGAAGCATACCTTTTCGTTATGCTGAACAAGGCGCAGTATCTCAAAGAAGCGCACGCAGAAAGTCTGTAGGCTAAAGACCACAGACAGAGAGTAGCCGTAGTGTGCTATGCCGAATGTTCCACGTGGAATATTCGTGGTTTAAACCCGTAACCGAATAAGAACTAATATGTTTCCAGAATACGATCTGATTGTGGTAGGCGCAGGCCATGCTGGCTGCGAGGCCGCTGCCGCTGCCGCCAAGCTGGGTTCCAAGGTGCTGTTGATAACAATGAACATGAACACCATTGCCCAAATGTCTTGCAATCCCGCTATGGGTGGCATTGCCAAGGGGCAAATTGTGCGCGAAATCGATGCACTGGGGGGGATGTCGGGCATCATTGCTGACCAGTCTATGATTCAGTTTCGCATGCTGAATAAGTCGAAGGGGCCTGCTATGTGGAGCCCCAGAGCGCAAAACGACCGCATGCGTTTTGCAGAGGCGTGGCGGTTGGCCTTGGAGGCTACGCCCAATGTCGACTTCTGGCAAGATATGGTGCGCGAAATTGTGGTAAAGGACAAGCGCGTTGTGGGGGTAAAGACAGGCATGGGGCTAGCAATAAAGGGAAAAACCGTTGTACTCACCAATGGCACTTTCTTGAATGGCCTCATTCATATTGGAGAAAAGCAGTTTGGTGGTGGCCGAACGGGGGAGGGAAATGCTACGGGTTTAACGGAACAATTGGTCTCTCTGGGCTTTGAGGCGGGGAGAATGAAGACCGGCACGCCGCCGCGTGTAGATGGTAGATCATTGGATTACAAAAAGATGGAAGAGCAACCGGGTGATGAACAGCCAGGGACGTTTTCATTCTTGCCTACTACCCAGCCGCTACGCCAACAAAGGAGCTGTTATATGACCTATACCAATAAAAAAGTGCATCAGATCCTGGAAAGCGGTTTCAGCCAGTCTCCCATGTTCACTGGCCGCATTCAGGGGACGGGGCCGCGGTATTGCCCTTCTATTGAGGACAAGATAAAACGGTTTGCAGAGCGGGAGCGCCACCAAATTTTTGTGGAGCCAGAAGGCTGGCATACGGTGGAGATTTATGTCAATGGGTTTTCTACCTCTTTGGCAGAAGATGTCCAGCAAAAAGCCATCCAGGCCATTGCAGGTTTTGAGCGCGCCAAGATGTTCCGCCCAGGCTACGCCATTGAGTATGACTATTTTCCGGCTACACAGCTTAAAAATACGCTAGAGACGCATCGGATAGAGAACTTATACTTTGCCGGGCAGATCAATGGGACCACTGGCTATGAGGAAGCTGCTTGCCAGGGGCTAATGGCGGGTATTAATGCGCACCAAAAGGTGCAGGATAAAACCCCACTGGTTTTGTCTAGAGCAGAGGGCTACATCGGGGTGCTCATTGATGACTTAACGACCAAGGTTACAGATGAGCCTTATCGGATGTTTACTTCTAGGGCCGAGTTTCGGATTTTATTGCGCCAGGACAATGCGGATTTGCGCTTAACGCCTATAGGGCACCAACTAGGGTTGGCGAGTGATGAGCGACTGGCGCGCACGCAGGCCAAAGAAAAGGGCGTTGCGCAGCTTTTAAAATCTTTTAAGACGCAGAAGTTGCTGCCAGAAACAATCAACCCACAACTGATGCACCTGAATGCTTCCCCCATAAAGGAGAAACAAACTGTCTATCAGCTCCTAAAAAGGTCTGAGCTGAATCTAGCACTGCTTGCCCCCCTCAATGAAGCACTGAGCGAACAGTTGCAGGCGTATGACCAGGAGATACTAGAGCAAACAGAAATACAGCTGAAGTATGCGGAGTACATCGAAAAGGAGAGAGAGCAGGTGGATAGGGTAAAGCGGCTAGAGAATTATCGCTTCCCTAATGATTTTAACTATGAGGCTATTCGAGCACTCTCGGCTGAAGCCATAGAAAAACTAGCGCGTATAAAACCGGCGACATTGGGCCAAGCAACCAAAATTAGCGGTGTTTCACCCGCAGATATCTCTATCCTCATGGTCTACTTAGGGCGGTAGGCCTAAGTAGACGCAGCACTTCTGATTGATAGCATCTGTGCTCCTAGGCCAATTTTGCTTAAATAGGGCAGGGATGGTAACTTCGAGCTCGATTCCGCCGCCTATCGGGAGGTCTTTGCAGCGTGCATAAAGGAGGTTACCGATGGATATATTGACCTCATGCTACCGTTCGCTGCATCCCTTAGCGGTAAAGAAGCGGGCAGAAAAAATTATCAATTCGTTAGACCTCCTATAGATCCCTTCGAATATTGCTTATTTGGCCTATTGGAGAGGTTTTTGTGCGGGTTATACAAGGGACGTTTTTATTGAAGCCGATCTTGAGCAGGTTCCCCTCTAAGCCTTCAAAAAGCGGGTTATGCAAAATAAATTTGTGCATTTGTAGCCTCCTGGAGCAGATGTGCTCAATATGGGTTGAAGGAGTACTTCTTACTAAATCTGATATTGTTATGACTTACGGACAAGCTTTAAAAAGAGAAGGGAGCGAGGGAGCGTAGAAGCAATGCAACAGCGTACCCTAAGCATTGTAACCAACTTGCTTGGGAAAATAGGAATGTTCCGTTCATCATCGCTACTACAGGTTTGCGTAGAGACGAGGTGGTAAGGCGCAGCAAGTGGAGATAGCCTGGCAGCCTTACTGGATGGTTGCGCCGGTGTAAGCACACGGCAATAACGGCCGCATTATCTTACGCGCTTATGCTATCTCCCGCAATAATGTACCGTTCTCGCTTAGACAGCCTCGCCCGCTCTTTGCTACGGCTGGAGTCTGGAGTAATGATGCATCGCTCCAATAAAAGCAGCCCGCAGCAATAACGTACATACCTATCTATAGCCTCCAGTTGCCAATAGCCGCCTAGTAGCGTTGTTCTGAGGGAATTCTATACAAAACTAAACAGCCACACAATGGACCTATCTCACCTTAATGCAGTACAACAACAAGCCGTCACCAGCACAGAGGGGGCGTATATGATTATCGCCGGGGCTGGCTCTGGCAAAACAAGTGTGCTCACGCATCGCATTGCGTACCTGCTGAAGGAGAAGCATGTTGATCCATTTAACATTCTGGCGCTCACCTTTACCAACAAAGCGGCCAAAGAGATGCGACATCGGATTGAGAAAGTGGTGGGCCCTGCGGCCAAGAACCTTTGGCTTGGGACCTTCCACAGTGTTTTTATGCGCATCTTGCGCAGGGAAGCGACGCTCCTCAACTATCCTACCAACTTTACCATCTATGACACAGACGATAGTAAGGCTTTGCTCCGGGCTATCATTAAGGAGATGGGGTTGGACGATAAGGTGTACAAAGCCAATGTGGTGCTGTCACGCATTTCGGGCGCTAAAAATAGGTTGATCGCTGCGCAAGCCTATGCGGATAACCCTGGCTACCAAGCGGATGACGAAAAAGCCCGCAAGCCGCGCATGGGCGAGATCTTTCTGAAGTACGTGGACCGGTGCTTCAAGGCGGGGGCGATGGATTTTGATGACTTGCTTTTTAATACCTACCAGCTGATTAGCCGCCACCCAGATGTGCTGAAAAAGTACCAGGAGCGCTTTCGGTATATCTTAATTGATGAGTTCCAAGACACTAACCTGGTGCAGTACGCTATTGTGAAGAAGCTGGCCATGGTGCACCAAAACATCTGCGTGGTGGGGGATGATGCGCAGAGTATCTATGCCTTTCGTGGGGCAGATATCCAGAACATTCTCAACTTTGAGAAAGATCACAAGGCATTGCAGGTGATTAAACTAGAGCAGAACTACCGCTCTACACAGCACATCGTCAATGCTGCTAATTCTATTATTGGCCACAACAAAGGGCAACTTCAGAAAAAAGTTTGGACAGAGAACAACCAGGGCGAGCCTGTGGGCCTTATTAAGGCGGTAACAGATACCGAAGAGGGTCGGCTGGTGGCTGCTTCCATCTTTGAGGCGCGGGCCAACAAAAATCTGCAACACAATGACTTTGCCATACTCTACCGTACCAATAGCCAGTCCCGGGCGATGGAGGAAGCGCTGCGCAAGATCAACCTTCCCTACCGCATTGTTGGGGGTACCTCTTTCTACCAAAGAAAAGAAGTAAAAGACCTGCTCGCCTACCTGCGGCTATTGGTCAACCCCAACGACGAAGCGGCGCTGAAGCGTGTAATCAACTTACCTAAAAGGGGTATTGGGGATAGTAGTGTGGAGAAAATGATGGTGGCGGCCACAGACCATACCATTCCCATGTGGGAAGTTGTGTGCAATGCTTCTAGCTTTTTGGGGGGGCGGGTGGCCGTTAGTATTGAGGCGTTTGGCAGCATGATACAAAGTAATGCCTCCGAACTCGACCAAAACGATGCGTACCATATTGCGAGTAACATTGTCAAGCAGTCCGGCTTGCTGAAAGAGCTGCACGAGGACAAAACCATAGAGGGGCTAGGCCGCTACGAGAATGTGCAAGAGCTGCTGAATGGCATCAAGGAGTTTACGGCCAATCAGGAAAATGAAGATGCGAGCCTAGGGGCCTTTTTGCAAGATATTTCGCTCCTCACGAACGCCGATGAAGCCGAGCAGGCAGATATGGACAAAGTCACGCTGATGACCATCCACGCTTCCAAGGGGCTGGAGTTTGCGTACGTCTATATTGTGGGCATGGAGGAGGACTTGTTTCCTTCGCAGATGATGCTGAATAGCCGGGCTGACCTAGAGGAGGAGCGTCGGCTCTTTTATGTAGCCGTTACCCGTGCCCAGCAAAAAGCCTTTTTGACCTATGCGCTCAGCAGGTACCGCTTTGGCCGGCTAAAGCAGTGTGAGCCCAGTCGCTTTATTATTGAGATTGACCCTGCCTGCTTGCAGCAAAGTGTACCCAAAACTTTCTCGGTAGCGCACAATAGCCAGGCTCACCCACAGGTACGTAGAATAAATACCGCCACGCAACAAACATCCCCTGCCTTGCGCGGTGCAGTGCCTGCTGATTTTAAGCCCAGTGATACCTCCAACCTTGCGGTGGGCATGCGGGTGGAGCACCCGAAGTTTGGCGAGGGGGTGGTGCGCCTGTTAGAAGATGGCGGTGGCCGCAGGGCGAAGATTGACTTTGCTGGGGTTGGGGAGAAGACGTTGCTGCTGAGTTTTGCGAAGTTGAGGATAGTGGCTTAGCGCTCAAGCTCCCTTGTATGCCACCTGCACCTCCTTCCCAGAGAAGGCAATGCCTAGCTTCATCCATTCCTGCACATGTTCGGCACCTGCAATATGGTGGTATGCCTTTTCTTCTATCTGCGCAAGCGCCTCCTGGGCCACTTTGGTGAGCCCTTCC
>CAJQOF010000088.1 GCA_905479855.1 uncultured Cytophagales bacterium | reverse complement strand
ATTATTACAGGCGTTGATGCAGAAGGGGCTGGGGAAATGTTTAACGTAACTACGCTAGATGCCGCCCGCCTGCCTAAGAAAGAGGATGGGGGTGTGGATTTTAAGCAAGATTTTTTTGGAAAAAAAACCAACCTCACTGTTTCTGGGCAATTGGAGGCAGAGGCTGCAGCCTTGGGGTTGGCGGAGGTCTATACTTTTGGGCCAACCTTTAGGGCAGAAAACTCGAACACAACGCGCCACCTGGCGGAGTTTTGGATGGTGGAGCCGGAGATGGCTTTTTGTGACCTTAAGGAGAATATTGCGTTGGCGGAGGAGTTGCTGAAGCAGGTGGTTCAGTTTGTGCTGACGCACTGCCCAGATGATTTGGACTTTTTGCACCAAAGAGCGCTCTCCGAGCAGTCTCAGAAAAAGCAATGCGCCCGTGCGTTGCCGCTTTTGGCATGTTTGGAGGCGACTGTAGCGCAGCCCTTCGAGCGTATTACTTACACCGAAGCCATTGCTCTTCTAAAAGCTTCCAAGCCGAACAAAAAGGGTAAGTTTGCTTATCCTATTCAGGATTGGGGGGTGGACTTGCAGTCGGAGCATGAGCGCTATTTAACAGAACAGCACTTTGGCCGACCTGTTATTATTACAGATTACCCAAGTGGTATAAAGGCCTTCTATATGCGCCAGAATGAGGATGAAAAGACGGTTGCTGCCATGGATATTGTCTTCCCTGGTATAGGGGAGATGGTAGGTGGCTCCCAGCGTGAGGAACGTTTGGCGCAACTACTGAAAAGAATGCAGCAAATGCACGTAGACCAAGATGCCTTGCAGTGGTACTTAGACACCCGCCGCTTTGGCACAGTGCCGCATAGTGGCTTTGGATTGGGCTTGGAGCGCCTTGTACAGTTTGTAACGGGCATGGAGAACATTCGTGATGTTATTCCTTTTCCCCGAACGCCCGGCAATGCGGCTTACTAAGGGCTGTATACTTTTCGGTTTTCACAAAAGCCCCAATCATTGAATAGGACCTTTAAAAGCACAATTCACGAAATTATCCCTGCATTTTTACCCAAAAAGTATAAATTTGCAGGGATAATTTCGCAAAAACACCTCCAGAATGGCGTTAAGCCGGTTTTGTTCAAAAACTATATGCAGTTTAATGCAGATTTCGCTATCGAAATAGTTTTTACCCTTGGCAAGCGCTATGTCCCTTACTATACCCATTCCACTTGAGAATACCGGGGCACGTTTTTTAAAATTGTCCCCTGAAAGCGTTTGCCGCCACCAATTTAGGAATATTTCCCCGAAGCCATCCCAGCTTCTGAACTGGAATGGGTATATAACTAACCTAAAAGGGTATGGTTTTTGTTCTCGAGAAAGGCGAAATCATTGAATGGGTCCTCTAAACAAAACATTAACGAAATTATCCCTGCATTTTTACCCAAAAAGTATAAATTTGCAGGGATAATTTCACAAAAACACCTCCAGAGTGGCGTTAAGCTGGTTTTGTTCAAAAACTATATGAAGTTTAATGCAGATTTCGCTATTGGAATAGTTTTTGCCCTTGGCAAGCGCTATTTCCCCTTACGATGACCTAAAGGTGTCGATTTTTTGTTTTCTAGAAAGAACAAATCCTTGAATGGGAGCTCTAAACAAAACATTTACAAATTTATCCCTGCATTTCTGCCTAAAACAGGCGTTGTTGCGTAAAGAATAGAGCGAATTCCCTTTGCAGCGTTTAAATGCACTTTAAGGTAAAAATTCACCGACAAAAAAGTGCCCTCAGAGGCTCTAAACGTATTATGCAACAACACCCCTAAAACATATAAATTTGCAGGGATAAATTCATGAAAACCCGCTTAAAATGGCTTTATAAAGGATTATAACAAAAAACCTTGTATGCTTACTTGCGTCTTTTCCCGTATTATGTATTCTGGGACCTAGGCAAGTAGGTAAAACAACCCTTGCCAAAACGCTTCAGAAAAAGATCAGAAAGAAATCGATATACCTTGACCTACAGCTGCCTGCGGATGTCAATAAACTAGGTGACCCTGCTGCATTCTTTAATTTGCATAAGAGCCAATGCATTATTATTGATGAAGTGCAAAGACAACCTGAGCTTTTTCCCATACTACGGGCGGTGATTGACCAACATAGGAAGCCAGGTAGGTTTATATTGTTAGGCTCGGCGAGCCCCGATCTGCTCCGAGAAAGTTCTGAGGCCTTAACGGGAAGAATCTCATACAATGAACTTACGCCGCTGAATATTCTAGAAATTCCGGAAAACATGTCCATGCACACGCTTTGGGTACGAGGGGGCTTTCCTGAGCCACTCTTGGCGCAAGACGAACGTAAAGTTGTGGCATGGCATCGCTCTTTTATCACCACTTATATAGAAAGAGAACTACCTGCCTTGGGATTAAAGGCTGCCTCCGGGCCTTTGCAACGTTTTGTGAGTATGCACTCCCATAAGCAAGGGGGCACTTGGAATGTACACACTTACGCCAACTCTTTAGGCATCAATCGTAAAGTAGTTGAGCAGTATTTAGATTATTTAGAAAAAACATATTTGGTGCGCAGACTGCTTCCGTTCCATACCAACGCTAAAAAGCGGCTTGTGAAAGCGCCTAAGATCTACATTCGTGACAGTGGGATTGTGCACCACATGCTTGGCCTCAATACCTTCGACAAGCTAATGGGGCATACTATTGTTGGGAACTCGTGGGAGAATTTTGTGATTGAACAAATCATTTCAGCTACGCAACAGCAAGATCAGTATGCGTATTATTACTACCAAACACAGGACCGGACTGAGTGCGATTTGATACTTGCCAAGGGAAATGTACCCGTAGCGAGCATAGAAGTTAAGTTGACCTCTGCCCCCAAGCGCACCAAGAGTTTTTGCCATGCCATTCAAGATCTAGGCACAAGCCATAACTTTATTATCATCCCGGAATGCAAGGAATCTTATAGGCTTAGCGAAGAGATTAGGGTATGCAGCGTAGTGGACTTTTTGAGGGTTTATTTGCCGAAGTTGGAGCGTGAAGGTGAAGCGGCTTTATGATATCTCCCTTGGCCTTTCGCCTTTATCATTGGCTCCGGCACGGCCATAGGCATTGCCAGACTCTCTATCACAATGAGGCTCCGTGTTCAACCAGAAGAGGCCTCAGTGAGTTATAAAGTGCGGTGCCACCGTACTTATGAAGCTGGCCAAGCAGTGTGAGGTTCTCTTTATTTCTCACATTCACCTGAATACCTGGCTGTTTGAGTAGCAGCTTAGCGACTTCCACATTTTTTGCCTGTATAGCCATATGCGTCGCTGTATTTCCACTCACGCCTTGCTGATTAACGTCTGCGCCCGCATCTATCACTGTTTGCACTGCTTCAAAATTACCATAACCTATGGCATCCTGCAGCGCGGTACAGCCATTACTTCCTTTATCGTTGATCTTGGATTTATCCTTTTTAAGCTCACGAAGGCGCTGTTGAAGGTTCTTGTCTGTAACACTATTGATCAAACTGTCTGGCAAAAGCTCCTTAGATGGAGCATCTGGCACGAGTACGAGTGGTTGAGGCGTAAGCTCTTCGTCTGGTGTGCCCCAAAAGTCTGGCCCACATCCAAAACACCCTGCTAGAAGAAGGATAGCAATAAGATTCTTTATATTCTTTCTTGGGCACATGGCGGAGGAGTATATTCTTTATTTAGGGCCACAAATTTAGCAAAACTTTTTATTTTTTCTTTTTAGGCACCTCCACAAGGCCGCTTAA
>CAJQOF010000087.1 GCA_905479855.1 uncultured Cytophagales bacterium | reverse complement strand
TCTTCAATGCAACTGGTGCGAAACCGAGGAAATCGATTGATGTGCAAAAAATCTGGCACATGGTAGTGCGCAATGCCGGACATTCTGCCTGTGTGCATACCATTTTCTGGCGCTAGGTAGGAACTGGCTGAAAGAAAGAGAAGATCTTTGTCCAAAAATCTCGCCTTGCCTGTTTCATAGATATAGTTCATCAAAACATCCCGCGCAGAAGTAACCTGGCAGTTGATGGACGCCCTGGTAACGGGAATGTACTTAATCCCCGAAGTCGTGCCCGAAGTTTTGGCATAGTAAAGCGGCTGTCCTGGCCAGAGAACGTTTTCGTCCCCACGCCTAGCGCTACGCACATAAGGGGCCAAATCCTCATACTCCATTACCGGAACGCGCTGCTTAAAATCCTCATAATTTTTGATGGATTCAAACTTGTACTTTTTCCCAATTTCTGTCTCCTTGGCCTTTCGGAGTAAGGTTTTTAAAACCCCTTTCTGTGTTCTCACCGGCATTTTTCCCCAAAGGCGTTGCCAAAAGACTGCCCAAGCAGCCACGGGTTTACTTAATGTTGATTTTATTCTCATAAAAAAGGTGGGGGTTATGCCGCTACGCGCGGGTTTTCATTCGCTAAAATAGGTTTTTGATGATCATTGGATGATCAATGGGCTGCAAAGGTAAATTTCTTTTCCATAAAAGAAACGCTGTACTTGAGATAGAGTGTCAGCCCGGGTACGACAGGGTTAACACATCTGCCATATCCAGGCACTATATAGTTGGAAGCTGGGCTAAAATGGTCAAAACTAGCGAGTCCCTTTACGTGTAAAATAAGTCCGGCATAGAGGCCTATATCATGCAATAGTTGGTGCTCAGAGCCCACAACTAGCTCCCACCAGGAGGCTTTTAGCTTGTGGGAGATGGATGGCCCAGTAGCAACTTCGGGAATTGTTTTGTTCTCAAAATAACTTCTGCCATAGCGCAGCCCACCGTAGAGATTATTGCGCGCGTTGTAATTGACAAAGTAATCCAACCCAGGGCAGCAATAGATCCCTGTTGTTGTGTAGGAATACGCATTGCTTTGCATAGCCTCTGGGCCAAGCTTGGTATAGCCTAGTGTACCGGAGAGTTGAATATTGTGCCTAAACAAAACACTCAGGATTCCCACATATTGCCATTCCTCTTTGGGCACCCACAACTTCATGATACATGGGCTATAGTCAAACGCCAGATGAATGGATTGCAGGATGGGCACATAGGGGTGAGACACTTTCTCCTGCTTTACAAGCAGCTTATCTAGCGCAATAAGCGGATCTATTGCTGTCATGCTCGCCTCCTTCAGTAATCTCGGCTTTCTTAGACGGGGAGGTTTGGCCGGCTCCTCTTTGGGCAGAGTTGGGCTTTCTTCTTTGGTGCTCTTTTTCTTGCTTTTAATGAGGCTTTTTCCCAAGCTGCGTTTTGCCGCTGATTCCTTCCGCGGCTTTTTTCCGGCGGGAGCTGCCCAGCCGACATGGCTTACACCTAGGAGCATGGCCAGCCATGGGACCAATAATTTCAACAAGAAATGGTGTCTAAAATCTGCTTTCATCGGCCCAAAGTTAAGGGAAATAAGCGTTGTAGTTATTGGCTCGGTTAAAACATGAGGGACTAATAAGCCCAAACACCTTCCACCCAGCGCTCTTTCCCGTTGAGATCTTGGCCAATACGCACGGAGGAAAAACCTGCACTGCGCAGCAAATCGGCTACTGCACTGCCAAAGGCTTCGTTGATCTCAAGATAGAGCCTCCCTCCTACTGCAAGATGGTACGGGGCTAGTGCAACAATTCTTTCGTAAAAGCACAATGGCGCTTCGTCAGGTACAAAGAGTGCTTGCGCAGGCTCATAGTCTAGCACACGACGTTCCATCGCTTGCTTCTCCGAAACGCGTACATAAGGAGGATTACTCACAATAATATCCCAATACTGCGTGGGCAACGGCTGGTGCAGTATATCTCTCTGTAGCCAACAGAGATCCGCGCCTAGCCTTTCGGCATTGGCTTGGGCAACACGTATGGCCTGCGCACTTATATCTAAAGCGTGGACCGTAGCCTGGTTAAGTTCCTGTTGCAGCGTAATGGCAATGCAGCCACTCCCCGTACCAATATCGAGTACACCAATGGCTGGTTGTCGGTTTTCGTCAATAATGTGCTGCACCAACATCTCTGTTTCCGGTCTAGGAATTAATACCTCTGGGCTTACCAGAAAGTCTCTACCCAAAAAGTGCGCTTCGCCCAAAACATATTGAATAGGCTCTTGGTGCTTAAGGCGCGCTATAGCGGCAGCTAATAACTGCCGTTGTAAAGGTGTACATACAATGGGCTTATCGCATGTTGTTTGTATGGGCGCTAACTGGAAATAATGGGCTAAGAGCCGCCAGGTAATGGCGCCACACTCTTGCGCTTGTGGGATAGCTGGCAAAAGGGCCTGGTAAATTTGGCTGTATAATGCTTTGCTGGATATTTTGTTTGTCACGTAATACAAGGATAAAGAGGCTATACTTTTTGCTCCACAATCGCTTGAATATCATCGCGTGAAAGCCGTGTTTTCTCCATGATTTTTTCCACGCCCGCTCCCAACTCATGAAAGCCCAAGACACAATCTATCATGGCCTGGTCTTTCTGCGCTAATGCCTGATCTTTCTGCTTTGAGCGCTTTTTTTCTGCTTCCAGCTCTTTTTTATATCCTCGGCCCTTTTTCTGCTCTTCCTCAAGCCTTTTCTCTTGCGTTGCAAACATTTCCTGCGCTTCATCTTCCAAATCCATGTTCCTCCGTACATCATCTGTGCTGGCTGCGCATTCTAAGCGGCGTATCACGGAACGGTATTCTTTGGGATAAGTTTCGGGATCTAACTCTAAAAAGTGTGCGTCGTTTTGCAGCGCCTTTTTTTGGTCAAATACACTCAGCAATTCTTCCAACTTATTTCGGTGATGGTTTGCTAAATAGGGTATTTGCACAATAATGCCCTTGTGCATCAAGAGCTCAACAAATTCCTCTTCTTTGGCTAGGTGCACCTCTGTGCCGAGGA
>CAJQOF010000086.1 GCA_905479855.1 uncultured Cytophagales bacterium | reverse complement strand
TCTTCTGTAGAGGCTTTGAGGTTTTTGATTTGTAGCATAATATGGTTGAATGTATCAGGGTGTCACCTAAAGATAGGTTTTGGTAAAAAAGCGTTTGAGAGAACAAAAAAAACCGAGTGTTTAATAAATTTCGCGTGTAGTGCCGCAGAAAAAGGGGCCTAAAAAGGTGTGGCTATCTTTAGTTGACACTCTCGAATGTATCAGGGTTGCGAAGCTACGATGGAAATATCAAAATACCCCTCCTCTTTAACTCCCCAGCCATTCTTGCCGCAGGTAAGGCCGCGGAGAATTATGCTAGTTCGTATCCAAGGTATATTTATTTGACCAAATTCGTGGAATGACGTGCCCGATAAATGGAAGTGGTACATGTGCTTTACACCTTCTTCTGTATATTCACGCAGATTAGTGTCGCCGTTATGCTGGTGTTGGCACAGCTGGTCAATTATTGAAAACCTACTAAATCTTTAAATTTCGACTTCCATGAAGAAAATAAATACATTGTTTATCGTGATCTCGCTAATTTCTTGCGGCGGGCGTGAATTGTCTATGCACTCAGGAGAAGAAGGAGGGGCGGCAGGTCCTGGATATAATTCGGTAGCAACAAACTCCAAAGATGATGAGTGTGCGCTAAGCCAGGATAGCCAGGCATTCGAGGAACACTTATTTTCTGAAAAAAAAACCTTTACGGCAGTCTATAGTCTTTTCCATTCTTTGGACGAAGAATCCAAAGAAGAGAGTAAATTGGAAGAACCTAACGTACCATGCTACCCAGAACAAAGAAAAGATACCAGACTACTTCGCAAAGCTAAAGAGATTCGAGTAATGCATAAGGGAATTAAGGCGTTTAAAGAATCGAAAGAGGATAACGAAAAATTTGAGGGTCTACGAGACGCTATTATAAACAAAGATATCAATAGGATTGAAGAAATTTTAAGTTCCCAAGATACTACCACATTTATAAATCTTAGAGATCTAGATGGTTTTTCTCTTTTGCACTACTTAGGTATGCCTAATCTGTCTAAAAAAGGAAAGGAGGGACTTTTAGGTAGGGGTTCCGGTGTTACGCAGGGGTCTTTTGAGCCTAATAGATATGCTTTGGAGTATGCAGAGGTATACAGTGAACAATCGGTCCAAGACTCATACTTCGATAATAACTGCGCTAAATTACTGCTTACCAATAAGGCGAATGTTAATTCCTCTGATTCAGGCATCACGCCTGTTTTTCTAGCCACTTTATTTGATAAGTTTGATGTAGCAAGTACATTAATCTCTCATGGTGCTGATGTTACGCTACCTAGCTACTTTGACGGAACAAAACCAATATGGGGCTCTACAATGCTAACAGCAGAATTGTTTGCAGGTAAAGGATTCCAACTATCAGGAAATATTTTGCATGCTTGGTTGCTACCTAGTCCGATACAGAGTCTTTGTTACCAGAATTGGCCCAACTCATATTCTGTGAGTGATAGAATGGGGGAGAAAGAACGGAAATTTGCATTCCTAAAAAAGGTATCTTACTTGTTGCCTTATCTTCTATATGATAGAAATAAACCTAATAAAGGAACAAATGCTTCAGGGCTTATTCCACCCAAGCTGACACCTTTGCAGTATCATATGACTTTATTATCGGGATTTTCGGACCTGATTGAGTCAAATGAAAGTATCTTGAAAAGAATAACAGAGCTTCAAGAAAGACAAGAAGAACTATTAAAAAGTGTTTCAAATCGCTCTAAGTCAAAAGAGTACTCCGAAGAAGAAAAAAAGGAGGCGAGGCAAACGTATGTTCAGAATGGCATAGAGCTTCAAGAGTTAAAAACACAGTATTATACTGCATTGAATGTGGCTGATCGGGAAATAAGGCAAACGCTAAAGACCATTGGTGTAGTTGATGCCAAAAGAAAATTACTTAAGTCAACATGTAAGGAGATTATGAAGTCCACATCATTGCCTAATGTGCTTGTTTCAGAAATACTTGAATTTGATTCTTCAGTATATTCCTTAACATATCGATTGGAGCAGAGAGACGTATCCTATGACTTTTTTGGCGTTCACAAAGAAGGTGTTGTGCAAGACCTCGATTTAAATGAAAAGGCTTTGTATGAGCATTTTTATCGTACCGAAAAGTCAGTTGCTATCAGCAAGGAACCTCTTGTGGAGCAGGGGAGAAGTTTTGCTATTGTAAACCCTGCCCCTATAAAGGCTTTTATATTTCAAATAGCTAAGCACGCCACTATTGAGCTTGCGAGAGAGAAAGGAGGTAGCCAAGAAAAGAATGCAAAAAAAAGGGTGGTAATTCTAATCAATAAGGATGTTAGAGAAGACTTCGAGAATGCTTTGAATACAGCTATTACGACAGGAATCAAAAAAGAAGCAAAAGAGAAACTCCAGAAAAGCAAACAAAAGGGCTGTTCTATTTCTTAGCCATGTGCCCAAAAAAGCAATAAGCATCACATTACGACTATCTAGCCACCCACCGCCAAGGCGGCATTGGGTGGCTTTTTTATTGCTCTAGCGCAAAGTATAAGGCATATTCTGCTGTAGCTATGGCCATGCTGTACCCTGGAGGTTTCTAACCTCTCTAGTTTATAGGCAAAGGCTCC
>CAJQOF010000085.1 GCA_905479855.1 uncultured Cytophagales bacterium | reverse complement strand
CCAACAATATGCAACGCAAGAAGAGGTGGCGCTATTTGTGGTGGGAATGCCGAGGCATTTGAACAATACCCCCTCTCCCATGACGGCCATAGTGACCAAATTCATCAAAAAGCTTCAGCATACTTTCCCAGACGTGCGCATTACGCCACAGGATGAACGCTATACTTCAAAGATTGCCTTCACCGGTATGATAGCGGGGGGCTTTAGTAAGCAAGAGCGGCGGGACAAAGCGAACTTGGACAAGCTAAGTGCAACCATTATTCTTCAATCCTTTTTAGTCAGTTACCGGCCATGATTTACCCTATTATAGCGTATGGAGACCCCGTACTCAGGAAAAAGGCGGTGTCCATTGAAGATGGAACAGATGTAACCCTATTGGTGAAGGACATGCTGGCTACTATGGATGGTGCTAGGGGGATGGGGCTTGCTGCCCCGCAGATTGGTGCGAGCCTTAGGTTGTTTGTGGTTGACTTTATGCGGTATATACCGGCAATAAAGGATAGAAGGCGATGTAGAAAGGCGCTGATAAACCCTGTGCTAACGGTTGATTCATCGGTAGCGCCTAACAGCTACGAAGAGGGTTGCCTAAGCATCCCCAATATCCTGGTAAACGTACCCCGGCGGGAGAAAATTTCCATCCGCTACTACGATGCCGAGTGGCGGCTGCACGAAGAGGAGTGGACGGGCTTGCCGGCAAGAATTATGCTGCATGAGTATGACCACCTGGAGGGGGTACTCCACATTGACTATGCTTCTATCCTAAGGAGAGGATTGCTCAAAGGAAAACTGAAGGCCATTAGCCAGGGGAAAGTAGAGGCGGCTTACAAGATGCGCTTTCCTTCTTAAAACTGCGTCACTACCCAGGTACCCTCATTGGCCCTGAGGACCTTTAAAAAAGGGTAATAAACGAATTTTAAGACAAAAGTTGTGGTTTCCATCGTAAAATCCGTCCAAAACGGCTCAGGTAACTTTTTAAAACCATCTTTAAACTGCGTATAAGCTGTTTTAGGTACCTGGGTAGTTACGTCCCTTTTACAAACAATCAAGCCGAAAGAGATATTCGGATGATGAAGTTAAAGCAAAAGATTTCTGGTAGATTTAGGAACTGGAATGGTGCAGGTGTATTTTGTATAATTAGGGGGTTTCTCTCACCACAGCGCAAACAAGGGCAAAATATTCTTCAGGCTATTCTAGCCCCAAAATTCTGTATTTCTATACCTGGGTAGTTACGTTATTGTTTTACAATACCTAAGGGGCTATCTCACCAACATAACCCGGTAATTCCGGTTATAATCCGCAAAACTTCAACCTAAAACCTGCGTTTAAATCGATCTTGAGCAGGTTCCCCTCTAAGCCTTCAAAAAGCGGGTTATGCAAAATAAATTTGTGCATTTGTAGCCTCCTGGAGCAGATGTGCTCAATATGGGTTTAAAGGCCAAAAATGAGATTATTGGGTACCTGAACAGTTACACAAAGACTACTTTACCCCAGTAGATCAAACCTCTTTTCGCTCCCCCAACGATGAGGTAAAAGCAGCCGCCAAAATCATGGCTGCCGGCCTGGATAAAGCGCACGAAACGTACAAAGCAGCGATAAAAGCTGCGCTGGAATAAGCGAGGCTAACCTTGTGTAAGTAGACTGGCCCAAGTGGGCATAGCCAAGTGGCTGTGTCCCTTTTATATTTCACCGCCGATCTTTTATGGCCTAGCCGCGAATCGCTTACCTTTGCAGCCATGGACGGCCAACTCAAAGTTTACAACACCCTTTCTCGCCAAAAAGAGCCCTTTGCCCCCCTACACCCCCCACACGTAGGTATGTACGTGTGTGGCCCCACCGTTTATGGCAAAGCACACCTAGGCCATGCCCGAAGCGCCATTAGCTTTGATGTTATCTACCGCTACCTACAACACCTCGGCTACCAAGTGCGCTATGTACGCAACATCACGGATGTGGGCCACTTGGAGCGGGATGCGGACGAGGGGGAAGACAAAGTAGGGCAGCAGGCGCGTCTAGAATCCCTTGAGCCCATGGAGGTAGTGCAGCGCTACACCAATAGCTACCGCCAGGATATGGCGCTGCTCAATGTACTTGCGCCCAGCATTGAACCTAGCGCTAGTGGCCATATTCCTGAGCAGATTGCCATGGTTCAGCAGATTATGCAGGCAGGATTGGCTTACGAGGCCCACGGCGCTGTTTACTTTGATGTGGAGACGTACAACAAAACGCATACTTACGGCAAGCTTTCTGGCAGAATAGTAGAAGATCTTTTGGCAGGTACGCGCACCCTAAGTGGCCAGCAAGACAAACGTAGCCCCCTAGACTTTGCCCTATGGAAAAAAGCGACCCCCACCCATCTTATGCACTGGCCTTCTCCCTGGAGCGAGGGGTTCCCTGGGTGGCACCTAGAGTGCTCTGCCATTGCCACCAAATACCTTGGCAAGCAGTTTGATATCCACGGCGGGGGGTTGGACTTGCTCTTTCCGCACCATGAGTGTGAGCTGGCACAGGCGCAGGTGGTTTCGCAGACAACGTTAGCTACCTACTGGCTGCACAATAATTTAATTACCATAGATGGCCAGAAGATGGGCAAGTCGCTGGGGAACTTCATTACGCTAGAAGAACTTTTTGCGGGGACGCATGCTTTGCTAGACCAACCCTACCCCCCTATGGTATTGCGCTTCTTTATGCTACAAGCCCACTACCGCAGTACACTTAGCTTCTCCACCACCGCGCTGAAAGCTGCCCAAGCTGGTTATCTCAAGCTGATGAATGGCCTCAGGGTTCTCAATGCACTCAGCTACCCGGAAGGCAAGGAGGAAACGTTGGACCAAGTAGCGGCCGCACAAATTAACCAGGAGTGTGATAATTGCTACCTGGCGATGAACGATGACTTCAATACTGCCCAGGTGAT
>CAJQOF010000084.1 GCA_905479855.1 uncultured Cytophagales bacterium | reverse complement strand
GCCAGATGGAGGGCCGCCAACTGGAGCAACGCATGCTTCACTTTATGCAGGGCAAATATGACGTCTTGGTGGCCACCAGCATTATCGAGTCTGGGCTAGACATCCCGAATACCAACACCATCCTTATCAACGGCAGCCATCTCTTTGGCCTCTCGGACTTGCACCAGATGCGGGGCAGGGTGGGCCGCTCCAACAGAAAGGCCTTCTGCTATTTACTGGCCCCCCCTACCGCTACGCTCACTGCCGAGGCACAGAGAAGATTAAGTGCGCTAGAGGAATTCTCGGACTTGGGCGATGGCTTTAAGGTGGCAATGCGTGATTTGGACATTCGGGGCGCGGGTGATCTGCTAGGAGCAGAACAGAGTGGTTTTATTGCCGATATTGGCTTTGATACCTACTGCAAAATCTTAGACGATGCGGTGCAGGAGCTGAAGGAGGAGGAGTTTCAGGAGCTATTTGCCAAGGAGCTGGAGGAGAAAGATAAAAAGCCTGCTGCCTTGGACTGCGCCATGGAAACTGACTTGGAGCTGCTTATTCCAGCGACCTATGTAAGCAATGTTGCCGAACGCATCAGCCTCTATTCCCGGCTGGATAGCCTGAAGGACGAGAGTGCGCTGCAACCCTTTCAGGAAGAGTTAATAGACCGCTTTGGCCCCCTACCACTGCCTGTGCAGATGCTGACACAACTTGTACAACTACGCTGGCTGGCCCAACCATTAGGGCTCACCAAACTAAAGCTAAAAGAGGGGGCTATGCGCTGCTACTTCACGGCTGCTTCACATTCCCCAGCGGGCGATGCCCTAACGCGTATACTGGCTTATGTACAGCAGCACCCAAAGCGGTGCCGCATCAAAGAAATTAAGGAGCAGTTGGTGCTGATAATCGACCAGGTGGGCAGTATTGAGCAGGCGAAGACTACGTTGGAGAGGTTATTGCAAACTCAGAACGGAATCTAAAAGCCTTGGAGAGATGCTTATAGCCGCTTCCAGCATATGTAGACTTCCTAGCCACCCGCTGGTGAATGCGCATCTGCTGGCGGTATTGTGTGCAGCGGTAGCTTGGCCCTGCTGAGCAGTATGCCAGGGGGGCTAAACAGAAAAACTTATCTTTTATTCTGGGACTCCTCAGCAAGCTTCTTAAGACTGTCAACATCCAAGCCCATTGTGTCTGCTATCTTTTCGATCATCTCATCTAAGTTTTTGATATTATTTTTTGTCTTCTCTAGTTTTTTTAATCTTTCTTGAGCTAGTTCAAAGCCGTGCTCTGCAGCCCTTTTCCAACAACCCATAGCTTTGTCCGGATTTCCCTCCCTATATTCTATAAAGCCCAGGTTGTACTCGGCCTCGCTACACCCTTTCTCTATAGCAAGCATATACCACTTTCTCGCCCCAGCTAAATCCTTTTTTTTCAATGCCATGTTTCCCAAATTTAATCGGGCTAAAACGCTCCCTTTCTCTACAGCAAGCATATACCACTTTCTGGCTTCCTCTAAATTTCCTTCACCGTGTTCTAATAATCCTAAGTGGTATAAAACTTCATTATCCCCATTCCTTTTCGCAAGCATATACCACTTCCTAGCTTCCTCTACATTGCCTGCAATCTCTCCCAATAATCCCAAGTAGAACAGAGCATTATCATTGCCTTGCTTACCTGCAAGTATATACCACTTCCTAGCCTCTTCTAAGTTTCCTGCATTCTCTTCTAATACCCCCAAGTTGTAGGACGCACCGCCATCCTTCTGCTCTGAAGCAAGTGTATACCATTTTCTAGCCTCTTCTAAATTCCCTTCCCTATATTCTAACGTTCCTTGGTTGAATTGAGCATCTATGTGACCATATTTGGCAGCTTGTTGGAACCATCTCTTGGCGTCAACAAGATTCCCTTCTCCTTCTGCCACTATCCCCAATCCAAACATTGCCTTGGTCTCTTCCTGCTCTGCAGCTTTGACCCACCACTTTTTTACCTCTTCTAGGTTTTTTTCTTCATATTCTATAACTCCTAACTCGTATTGAGCATTAACATTCCCCAATCTAGCAGCCTCAAGAAGCCATTTCTTGGCTTCAGCAACGTTGCCTTGTTTTTCTTCCTGGTGTCCTAACCCATATAGCGCCATAGCATCGCCTTTCTGAGCAGCTTCCTTCCACCATCTTTTTGCTTCTTCTGTATTTTTGGCCTTGTAGGCTAAGAGCCCCAAGCTATATAAAGCTTGGGCACACCCTTTTTCTACGGCGAGAACATACCATCCTTTGGCTACTTCCAAGTTTCCCTCTTCATTTTCTATCAATCCTAAGTTGTACAGGGCATCACCATTTCCTTGCGCTCCTGAAAGCCTATACCACTTCTTCGCCTCTTCTAAATTTCCTGCCTCGTCTTCTACCAACCCCCAATAATACTGCCCTCCAGCATTTCCCTTGTTCGCGGCTTCTCTAAACCACGTTTTGGCTTCTTCTATATTCCCTGCTATATATGCCGATAGCCCTAAGTTGACTTGGGCAGCAGCATCCCCTTGTCTCGCTTTTTTCTCCAAAACTTTGTGTGATTCTTGCTCGGATTTGGCGCATATTTTTGGGCTTGAAAAAAGCAGCAGGCCACATACTCCTATACCAATGCTAAAATAGTATTTCATAATATCCCCTTTTCAGTGTTTGCTTATCATGCTTTTGAGAGCGCTAAATTTTATAATCCTAGACACTTAGGGTCTAGGTCTACCGTTATACTATATCCATCCCGAAGTTTATCCTGAGCCCTTTCCTGAACGGTAGTGAAGGACCTCGAGGGCCCCCTAGACACTTGCTGTACAATCTGGTCCCGTTGATAGGGATCCTTTGTTGCACTAAGGAAAAGTCTCCAGCATGACAGGGGTGATTATGGGCGACTGCCGTTTTTTCACTATCATTATTGGTAACTGATAACTACCCCCGCAGCTCTGCAGCAACATACTGAAGCCTAAAATAATGGCTATAAACCGTTGCCCTTTCTTGAAAAACCGCCTGCCTTACTCTACTTGTTCTATAGAATAGATAGCACTTTGGGGTTGTGCTGTACCGAAGAACATCGGTTAGACTGATGGTGCCAAGTTTACAACAACCTTCTGGATATTGCTAATATCTAAAAGAA
>CAJQOF010000083.1 GCA_905479855.1 uncultured Cytophagales bacterium | reverse complement strand
TTATTAGTCTTTACCACTGCGTCTATGGCCTATACTACACTTAATGCAATGAGAAGATCGACTGAAGTTTCCCATAGTGAGGGGGTATCTATCCCAGATGCACGAAGTATTTGCTTATTGGCAGATGTAACGATCAAGTATGACGAAGAGGAAAGCGAAAGCGACGACGAATAGCTTTATACGCTCCCTATATCTCTCATATCTCTTAATTGCTCATTAATCACATCTACCTATGCTCTTCCAATCCCTTCTCTTGTTTCTTTCTGCTGCGCTAGGCGGCGTGGCTGTGCTGATAATACGAAAGCCCAATTCAGATACCTTTAAGCAGCTACTTGTGCTAGCAGGCGGGTATCTCTTCTCTATTACCGTGCTCCACCTCTTGCCAGATCTCTTTGCGTTGCCCACTTCTTCGCCCAGACTGGTGGGGTTGTATATTCTTATTGGTTTCTTCTTTCAGCTTTTGCTAGAGCTCTTTAGCGGGGGGGTAGAGCACGGGCACATGCATGAAGTCAACAAAGAAGAGGGTAAGCACAAAACTTCGCCGCTCATGCTACTGCTAGCGCTCTGTATTCATGCCTTTTTGGATGGAGTTATTCTCAGCAGCCCAGCTTCTGGTCATCATCATGGCCACTCCCATACAGGGGATGGGCTTTTGGTAGGCATTATTCTACACAAAGTGCCGGTAGCGTTTGCCTTTGCCAGTGTATTGGTCAAGCTTATTGGGAGCAAACGCACCATTATAGGCTACCTCTTCGTTTTTGCGCTGGCCTCCCCGCTAGGTTTGTGGAGCAGCCACTATTGTAGCCAACACCACCTACTTTCGGAGCAAGGGCTGCTGGCAGTTTCAGGTATTGTAAGTGGTAGCTTTCTCCATATTGCCACCACTATCTTCTTCGAGGCAAGCCCTGGCCACCACCATAACATGCGTAAATTCATGGCAAGCCTTGCTGGCGCAGGGTTGGCGGTTATTTTTGAGTTCTTTCTCTAGGAATATGCCGTAGCTTTGCCAAGCAAGCCACAAACCCATGACCCAGCAAGCAGCCAAAGAGGAGATAGCGCAATTATCCGCAGCAGTGCATCACCACAATGTGTTGTACTATCAAGGCCAGCCCGAGATAACAGACTATGCGTTTGATCAGCTGCTAGAAAAACTAGTGCGGCTGGAAAAGCAGTTTCCTGATCTACGGCTCCCAAATTCGCCCACACAAAGGGTAGGGGAGTACACTACCAAAAACTTTGCTACCGTCCAGCATCAATATCCCATGCTTTCGCTGAGCAATACCTACTCAGAAGCAGAGATTCAAAAGTTTGTCAAAAGCGCGCAAAAGCTATTACCCAACGAGAAGATCACCTTCTTTTGTGAGCTGAAGTTCGATGGGGTAGCCATGAGTTTGCGCTATAAAGAAGGGATTTTGGTGCGTGCCGTTACGCGAGGCGATGGAAAAAAGGGGGATGATGTAACCCGGAATGCAGAGACTATCCAAACACTACCTAAGCAGATCCTAGCCAAGGATCTGCCCAAAGCATTTGAGGTGCGTGGGGAAGCGTTTATGCCGCGTGCCCACTTTGAAGCATTGAACAAGGCCAGAATAGCTGACGGCGAAGAACCGTGGGCTAACCCGAGGAACACAACGGCGGGCACGCTCAAAACATTGGCTACCAACGTGGTAGCGGAGCGCATGCTCGATTTCTACCCTTATTCGCTCAAAACAGAAGCGCTGCCGCTGAAAACGCATGAAGAGGGCATCCATTTGTTAGAAATGTGGGGTTTTACTACCTCCCCTACTTACAAGCGGTGCAGCACTGTGGCGGAAATCCTCACCTACATCGACCATTGGGCAGTAGAGAAAAAAAACTTGCCGGTGGATATTGACGGCATTGTGATTAAGGTCAACGATGTGGCGCAGCAGGAGCGCCTAGGCTACACGGCAAAAAGCCCACGCTGGGCCATTGCTTATAAGTACAAACCGGAAAACCTTGCGACCACACTAGAAAAAGTGACTTACCAAGTGGGCAGGACAGGGGCCATTACGCCCGTGGCGCACCTAACGCCCATGCTACTGGCAGGGACCACGGTAAAGCGCGCTTCCATCTATAATGCGGATGCCATGCGGCAGCTTGGCTTGCACTTGGGCGACAGGGTTTTTGTAGAGAAGGGGGGGGATATTATTCCCAAGATTACGGGCGTAAACACTACCCAGCGCAAACCAGAAAGCAAGCCTATCATCTTCCCTGCCTATTGCCCGGGCTGCAATACGCTCCTGGTGCAGCACCAAGACGAGGCTATTCACTATTGCCCCAACGAAAAGGAATGCCCTCCGCAGCGCATTGGCCGCATCAAACACTTTGTGCACAAACGGGCGATGGATATAGACACAATGGGGAGTAGAACTATTGAGCTGCTCTTCAATAAAGGTTTTCTGCACGCCCCTGCCGATCTTTACCAGCTGCGCTATGAGGATATTTATGCGCTTGAGGGCTTTAAAGAGCGCTCTACCCAAAGAGCGCTCCAAGGCATAGCAGCTTCCAAGCGAATTCCCTTCGAGAAAGTGCTCTTTGCCCTGGCCATTCGCCATGTGGGAGAAACTGTAGCCCAGAAGCTCGCAAACCACTTCCACAACATCGATGCATTGATAGGGGCCACTACAGCAGAGATGCTATTGGTACCAGAAGTGGGGGAAAAGATTGCCCAGAGCATAGTGGCCTACTTCCTGGATGAAAAGAACAGAAAGCTGATTGAAGCATTGAAGGCTGCAGGGCTGCAGTTGGCCATGGCGCCACCAACTGCTGCACCTGACAGCCAACCCCTTACCGGGAAAACTTTTGTGATCTCTGGAAACTTCCAAAGCATAGAGCGAGAGGCACTAAAGGAACGCATTAGGCACTGTGGTGGAAAGCTTCTCTCTGCTGTATCCAAAAATGTAGACTATCTTGTGGCCGGCGACAAAGCGGGCCCCATCAAGCTAGCGGCAGCGCAAACATTGGGCGTACCGTTGCTTTCTGAAGAGGAAATCATCAACATGACACAACTATAAATGTTCCGCATCAAAGAAAAGCTACTTGCGTTTTATGCCAGGCGATGCGCTAAGCAAGACCGTGCGGTCCGCACTAATGTGGGGTTCAGGGAAGCACGCGCTATAGGTATTCTCTATAGTCTAGATAGCCCCGAAAAACATGAACCAGTACGCCATTTGGCTGAGCGCCTCACCAAGCTAGGCAAAAGGGTAGAGGTGCTTTGTTATGAACCTGGGCTTATTCAAACCCCCGATTTGCCGTATCCTACCATCATGCTCCGGGACATAAAGCTTTGGGGTAAGATTGATCACCCACAGGCTCAGGATTTTATAAACAGACCTTTTGACTATTTGTACCACGTAGATTTGGTGAAAAATCCTGTGGTTGACTTCTTCTTAGCCAAGTGCCAGGCCAAATGCAGGGTGGGGCACTACGAAGAAGATAGGGCCAGTTTTTTCGAAATAATGGTGACATTCAATAGGAGGGAAGGGCGCAATGACATTGGAGGTTTAATAGAGCAGATGGTCCATTATACACAACCATTAAACCCTCCATCTTCAGATGGAAGAGGCTAAGGCTAACGAAACCCATATATTCAGATGAAGATTAACGAACAAAGCCCATATAGTCAGATGAAGCCTAACGCCCCCCCCCCCTATCTTCAGATCGGGGATTGGGGAACAGGTACCGGTGTAGCGCTCGTTACGCCTTTTGACGAAAAACATGATGTTGACTTCCAAGGGCTGGAGAAGCTTTTGATGCATATTGCAGAAAGCAATGTAGGATCTTTAGTAGTACACGGCACCACAGGTGAGGCAGCCACCACTACGCAAGAGGAGAAGCGAGAAATTCTAACCTTTGTCCAGGCCCACAACCCAAACAAACTACCCATCATCTTGGGCATAGGGGGGAACAACACCTGCGAGGTGGTAAAAGCAGTG
>CAJQOF010000082.1 GCA_905479855.1 uncultured Cytophagales bacterium | reverse complement strand
GTTATGACAGCGCCGGCGTTGCGCTGCTGGGCGATACAATCCAGGTGCATAAGAAGACGGGTAAGGTGCGTGATCTAGAAAGTTTCCTTGCAGCCGCTCCTCCCAAGGGTTGCATAGGCATTGGCCATACCCGCTGGGCATCACACGGCAAGCCGAGTGATACCAATTCCCATCCCCATCTCTCTGCCTCCGGCAAGTTGGCCATTGTGCACAATGGTATTATAGAGAATTATAGTGCTCTCCAACAAACTTTGCTCGACAAAGGCTATACCTTCCACACCGAAACAGACACCGAGGTGTTGGCCTACGTTATTGAAGATATGCAGCAGACCCATGGTTGTACACTTGAAGAGGCTGTGCGGCTAGCACTCACCAAGATTGTGGGCGCCTATGCCCTTGTTATCCTATCCCAAGACCTGCCCAATACCCTCATTGCTGCCAGAAAGGGGAGCCCCTTGGTGGTTGGCGTAGGGGAGAATGAGTTCTTTATTGCCTCCGACGCAGCGCCCATTGTGGAGCACACGAACCAGGTAATCTTTATCAATGACCACGAGATAGTCATTATCCGGGGCAATGAGCTTTCGCTAAAAAACCTAGAAGATCTCCCCCTCACGCCGGCTATCCAGAAGCTGGACATGACGCTGGAGAAGATAGAGAAGGGAGGCTTTGCGCATTTTACGCTCAAGGAGATTTTTGAGCAACCCAAAGCCATTAAAGACTGCCTGCGTGGGCGGCTTAATGCAGACAAACAGCAGCTGATGCTTGGGGGGATTAGTGAGCAGATGGCCGACTTGGCCAAAGCCAACAAGATTACCATTGTAGCATGCGGCACTTCTTGGCTCGCGGGCATGGTGGCCGAGTACTTTTTCGAAGAATTTTGTAGAATTCCTGTAGAGGTAGAGTATGCTTCAGAGTTTCGCTATAGAAATCCAATAATTGGCCCTGGAGATGTGGTGCTGGCCATTTCGCAATCTGGAGAAACAGCCGATACGCGCGCTGCGGTAGAACTGGCCAAAGAAAAGGGGGCCACTATCCTGGGCGTTTGCAATGTGGTGGAATCTTCTATCGCCAGGGAAGCACATGCAGGTATCTATACCCACGCAGGCCCCGAGATTGGCGTGGCAAGCACCAAGGCTTTTACCACACAGCTGACGGTGCTCATCATGATTGCGCTAGAATTGGCGCGGCAGCGGGGCACCATAGATGCCGCCTTGTTCAAAGAATTATTGCAACAACTCGCTACTGTTCCTGGCAAAGTAGAAATCGCTTTGCAGCAGCATGGCAAGGCCGAGCAGATTGCCCAAACCTTTAAGCATGCACCAAGCGCCCTTTATCTGGGGCGAGGCTACAACTTCCCGGTAGCCTTAGAAGGGGCGCTCAAGCTCAAGGAACTTGCTTACATACATGCCGAAGGCTACCCTGCCGCGGAGATGAAGCATGGCCCCATTGCCTTGGTCAATTCGGCCATGCCGGTGGTCTTCATTGCTACGGAAGATAAGTTCCATGGTAAAATCCTCTCCAGCATGGAGCAGGTGAAAGCAAGAGGGGGAAAGATCATTGCCGTGGTGACTCAAGGAGATAAGGTGGCCACCCAACTTGCAGATCATGTTATTGAAGTGCCACCCATCCATGAAGCACTGATGCCGATACTAGCCATTGTACCCCTGCAGCTACTTGCCTACCACATGGCAGTAATTCGCGGTTGTGATGTGGACTGCCCCAGGAACTTGGCCAAGTCGGTGACGGTAGAATAAGGGCAGCGCACCATGGGAGATTCCTCACCGCTCCTTTGGACTCCTTCGCCACAAGGCTCAGAACAGGGCTCAGGATAGGGCTAAGGAGGCAAACAGAAGGATGCTTTGCTGCGAAAAGCACGACAAAGAGCCGATACTGCCTATCTTTGTCGCGTTGGTCATCATAATTGATCGCCACTTACTCGCCCGTGCACCTAGAACAACAACTCACCACCGCTATTCAACAAGCTTTTCAGCAAGCATTGGGCCTTGCTGTTGAGCTGTCAGCCATCGCCTTACAACCTACCGCCAAGGAATTTGAAGGGGCCTATACCTTCGTGACCTTTTCCTGGTCCGGGCGTTGCCAGCAGCGGCCCGAAGCAGTAGCCAACCAGCTAGGGGAGTGGCTTAAGGAAAACAGCACCTTGGTGGTAGACTTCAATGTGGTGAAAGGTTTCTTGAATCTCGTGATCGGTGACCGCGTATGGCTAACGCAGTTGTCCGCCATAGGGGCTGATGCCAACTTTGGCGTTGCTGCACCCAACGGGAAGAAGGTGGTCATTGAGTTTTCCTCCCCCAACACCAACAAGCCGCTCCATCTAGGCCATTTGCGCAATAACTTCCTCGGCCATGCAATGGCTGGAATTATGAAGGCCACAGGCCACGAAGTACACAAAGTCAACCTCGTTAATGATCGCGGCATCCATATATGCAAGTCCATGGTCGCTTATCAGCAATATGGGCAGGGCGAAACCCCAGAGACGGAAGCCCTGAAAGGAGACCACTTCGTGGGCAAGTATTATGTTAAGTTTGACCAAGTTTACAAAGAACAAGTGGCTGCGCTAACCAAAGCGCTCGGCGACCCAGTGCGTGCTGCCAAAGAAGCGCCTAGTCTCCTAGAAGCCCAGCAGATGCTCCGGAAATGGGAAGAAGGCGACAAGGCTGTGCGGGCTTTGTGGGAGATGATGAATGGTTGGGTTTACCAAGGTTTTGCAGCAACCTACCAGCAGCTAGGGATCACCTTCGACAAAACTTACTATGAATCTGAGACCTACTTGCTAGGGAAGAAGGTGGTGGAGGAGGGGCTATCGCTGGGTGTCTTTCGTCAAGAGCAGGATGGATCTGTCTGGGCTGATTTAACGGAAGAGGGGCTAGACCGTAAGCTGGTATTGCGCGCTGATGGCACATCTGTCTACATGACCCAAGACTTAGGCGTGGCAGACTTGCGCTATGCAGATTATCATTTTGACCAGCTGCTCTATGTGGTGGGCAATGAGCAGGATTATCACTTTGCGGTGCTTTTCAAACTCATGCAGAAATTAGGCCGCAGCTATGCCCCAGCCATGCACCATCTTTCTTATGGCATGGTAGACCTACCCACAGGCAAGATGAAGTCACGCGAGGGAACGGTGGTGGATGCCGATCAGCTGATGGAAGAGATGGTGCGTACGGCAGCACAGCACACGCAGGCGCTAGGAAAGATCGACAGCTTTTCGCAAGAAGAAGCAGCAGCGCTCTATTCCATGTTGGCCATGGGCGCCTTGAAGTACTTCTTGCTGCGGGTGGAGGCGAAAAAGCGCATTTTGTTTGACCCAGAAGCCTCCATTGACTTCCAGGGCCATACGGGCCCTTCTATCCAATATACCCATGCCCGCATTGCTGCTATTCTGCGAAAAGCCAAGGAGCAAGGCATTGCGTACCAAGAGGGGGGGGTAGCTGATAGCCTGCCCTTGCAGCCCGCAGAGCGGGAGGTGATTATGCAACTCTATGCCTTCCCCAAGAAACTGCAGGAAAGTGCCGAAGGCTATTCACCCGCTATCCTAGCACAATATGTATTCAACCTGGCTAAAGGCTACAATAAGCTCTACGCAGCACTGCCGATCTTGCACGAAAAAGACGCCGCCCTGCAACTGTTGAGAGTGCAGCTCTCAGCCGCGGTGGCCCGCGTAATAAAGAAGAGCATGCAGCTACTAGGCATAGCCGTACCCAATAAGATGTAAGCAATGGAAAAAGCAGACTACGAAGTAAGCAAGGAAGAGGTTATTGAGGCGATTAAACAAGTATATGACCCAGAGATCCCCGTGGATATCTATGCGCTGGGCTTGATCTATGAGATCACCATTTACCCCCTCAACAACATCCATGTGCTTATGACCCTTACCTCCCCCAGTTGCCCAGCTGCAGAACTGATACCAGGGCAGGTTGAAGCCAGCGTAAGGGCCATTGAAAATGTGAATGATGTGAAAGTCGAGCTCACTTTCGATCCCCCCTACAGCCAAGAGATGATGTCTGAAGGCGCTAAACTTGCCCTAGGGTTCTTGTAAGCGGGATGTTGGGAGGCAGCAATAAAGCGCTTACCTTTGTCCCCACCATTAATCAATAATACTATGCATTGTACTACGGAAGTATCGCACGAAGAAATAGCAGCGGCTATGGAAGGGGAGCTTAGAGAAATCGGTTTCTCCCCCCTAAAAACAGCCAAAGAAGTAGCCAATCACATGGCCAACCAAAAAGGAGTCACCCTACTCTTTGTGAATGCCATGTGTGGCTGCGCCGGCGTAGGTGCACGTGTGGGCACCATGATGGCCTTGCAAAACAGCAGCCACCAGCCTGATCATTTGATTACCGTGTTTGCCGGGGTAGATGATGAGGCCACAGCGGAAGTGTTTACCTACACCAAGCCTTATCCACCCTCTTCGCCTGCCATTGCTTTGTTCAAAGATGGGGCCATGGTTTTCTTTTTGGAGCGCCACCAGATTAAGGGTGTTGCACCAGAGGAGATTGCGCAAGATGTGCAAGGTGCCTTGGAGGGGTGTTTTGCCTAACCACTTATTGGTTCCGTAGCTCAACTGGATAGAGCAGCTGCCTTCTAAGCAGCAGGTTTCAGGTTCGAGCCCTGACGGAATCACTTCCCTTTTTGCACGAGAAAGGATTGATTATTTGAATTGTAGCACGAGGCTTTAAGGATTGACAGCTGCACGACAACTATTGTCTGTAGATTATGGTCATCCCAGGGTTTATCCTGAACCCTGTCCTGAACGAAGTGAAGGAGCTCGCGTAACGGTTGTGTAGGTCCGTAGTTGCCAACTACGGACAGCGGGCTACGGGTTCTTCAGTCTGGAAGAAGACTGAAGAGCGCGCAAAGACCTAAGTCTTCTGTCCTGGAAAAAATAGGGATGTTCCAGAAACTGGAAAAAACTTCGGTGAATACGATGCCGGCTACTATGTGATGGGCGGCTGAAATAGAAAAGTAGTTGCTAGAACAAGCAACGCACCATTGGGAAAAGAACCAAAAGTCATCTACAACCCCGCAAGGGCTTCCCTGCTTAAGCCGGTTACATCGCTTACTGCGTCCAAGGCATAGGCCTTTTTAAGCATTGCTTGAGCAATAAAAACCTTCTCGCGTTCCATGCCTTCCTCTCTGCCTTCCTCTCTGCCTTCTTCTCTACCCTGCTGCCTACCCTGCTCTTCTATTTTTGCTTCTATTCTTGCAAGTCCACTCATGATTTTATCTGCTTTATTGGCCGCTAATTTAGCGATTCTTTGATTGACTATTTCAAGGTCTTGCTGCTCTTCTCCTTTTTTTGAGTTTTTAGTTTCCATGTGACCTATATAACGGGCAATATGGTCGCTCAACTTGTTCTCCCTAAAGCATTGCGCGGCTTCTGGTGTCTTCTCTAGAAACGCCAAAGGACTGCCTTTATGGGCTTGATTGACGATAACTAGGGCAATGGCATCTTCCCCGTATTGCATTGTTTCTTGGAAGCGTTGGTTTTTGATGCTGATAACCCAGGGTATTTTAAGAAGATTGGATTGCAGCATGGTGGGGATATCCATGAGTTGTTGGGGGAAATCATAGGCTTTTTCTCCTACGTGGATGACAATAGGGATTATAAGCGGCAATTGGCCTCTCTTTTCGTTGACGGAGTCTCTTGCTGTGCAGTAGCTGTAACCATGGACTCTTAGGGGCATATCACTTTTAAGCGTGCTCTCAAATTCTATAATACAGTATATTCTTATCCCTTCTACCATCACTGAGCAGACGAGATCTCCATAAATTTTCTTCATTTCCTCATCTAAAAAGCTACCTTTCTCTAGTAGAAAAGAACCCCAGGTTGCCTTGGCGGCTAGCTCGGGATAAAATTGCGTGAGGGAAGCTTTGACAAGCTTGAGCACTACTTTTTTGGTTGAAAAAACCCGCCTGAGCAGGGCGTCGTGGGGTTGGTGGATTTTGGGCATAGTTGGTTAAGGAATTGTTAGTGGAGCGCGAATCTATGCATTACCGCTGATATTCCGCACATCAGAATCGTTTTATACGGGCTATAGTCGACGGGGTTTTTGTGAAGGAAATTTCTGTAATAAAAATCACGGACTCTTGTAAACTGGCCTAAGGTGGTGGAAAAAGCATTATCCCCGAAAAAAGAATGGAGGGGCAACTTTCTCGCATTGAGGTTCAAGGCCAACTTATTGGGCATAAAAGCGCTCTTGAGTGGTCTTTTGAGTGATTTTTTTAAATGCGCTCATTTTTGAACCGAAGTGCGAAAGGTAGGGTGTAGCTTTGGCTAAAGGCTGCTTGCGCATCCAAGAAATAGCAGTAAACCTCCATCAGCGGTTGGGGGATTTGGATAGTGATTTTCTGCCTTCGCTTCGTCGTTTAGCAGCTCCATTTTGGAGATTACCAGCAGCCTAGGAAAAAAGCGACAGCTGCCAACCTACAAAAAAAAGAGTGCGGCTAGGCCGCCTAAAGTGTTGCGTAGCCAACGCAGACAACAACCCGCACAACCTGTTTTTCCTATAAAGTTGCATGCATAAATTCCAGGGACATCTTCGCGCTCAAAACAACCTATTGGGTGCGCTGCGTTGGCAAATGCTAAAGTGGTTGTGTTGAAAAAAACAATGTGTGTATGTGTACCATGGCGATGATCTTATTGGACAAAATAGACGGAAGGCTACCTTGGGATCAGGATCTTCTTTTTTTAGTGTTCCTTGCTGCTGCCATTGGGGCAGTGGGGATGGTGCTACAGGGTGACATGTTTTCGCAAGCGCCAACAAAAAGGGTTTATGCCAAGAAACATAAAATCAGGACGCAAGAAGAAAAGAGGGATTTCTTCAAAAAAGTGGGGGTGGAGTATATCGATGCGCTGTTGTTCTCGAAAGAGTGCGAAGCGTTTCAAAAAAATCCGTTATTAGAAATCAATAATGCTTTTGGTTGGCAGTGTTTCTATCGCGCAACAAGCATGCGCTACGGCCCGTTTGTTGCCCGCAAGTATGTGGCGCCGGTTTATATCCAATGGATAGACAACAACGTGGGGTATGGTCTTTTTGCAGAGCAAGATTTTGCAAAAGGTGATTTCTTGATGGAGTATATGGGCATGGTGGTGAAGCGGACAATGAATGCAGCTTTTTCTTGGAGCTATGCCTTTTCGTCTGATTTTAGGAACGGCAGGTGTAGCATCGATGCGTTAGAGCATGGTAATGAAGCCAGATTTTCTAACCACGGCGAAAACCCCAATATGGAAACTGAGTTTGTTTATCAGGATGAATGCTGGCATCTTATTTATGTAGCAAAGAGTGCTATCAAAGAAGGAGAAGAGCTGCTGATAGACTATGGGCCGGGTTATTGGAAAAGAAAAGAGCATCTCCCCTTGCGAACTGACTTGCTGATGAAATCGGGGGAGAGAAAAGGTTTGTCCCCCAAGGAATAGCACCCTAGCCCTTTCCCAACAACCCCCAAATCTTATCCTTCAGTTGGGGAATTCCCTGGCCCGTGATGGCGGAGATATAGACATGGTCGAGCGGTTGGGGGATTTGGGTAGTGATTGCTGCCTTCGCTTCGTCGTCCAGCAGATCCATTTTGGAGATCACCAGCAGCCTAGGCTTGTCGAGTAATTCAGGATTGTGTGCTTTCAGCTCATCCACCAACATGGCGTAGGTGTGGCCAATGTCCGGGGTGTCGGCACCAATCATAAGCAAGAGCACCGCATTGCGCTCAATGTGAAGCAGGAAGCGGGCGGCTAGCCCTTTTCCCTCAGAAGCTCCTTCGATAATGCCGGGAATATCCGCCATCACAAAGGATTGGCCATCTCTATAAGCGACAATGCCGAGCTGTGGTACCAGGGTGGTAAAGGGGTAGTTGGCGATCTTGGGTTTGGCGGCAGAAACTGCACTAAGTAGGGTGGATTTCCCGGCGTTGGGGAGCCCTACCAGGCCGACATCGGCCAGTAGTTTGAGGCTGCAAACTCTCAGGATAGTAGTGGCAATCGCGCTGTGGAATTTTATCCACCTCTCTTTTCTGTAACAGAAAGCGCAAGTAGCATGGCAAAAAAAACAATAAGACCTTCTACCCGGTAAATAAACGATATGGAGATTTTATCTTCCAATAGAATTATGGCCATAACAATACTGAGTATGAGTATCGTAGAAAAGCCAGTAGAAGCAGCTTGTACCCTCCCCAGGTAGTCAACTTCAGCTAATGCCTGCACCTGACTTATAGCAATAGACCAACTTGAGAGCGTGATACCAATAAGCATGTAAAGCATGTAATAATAGCAATAGTAGTAGCCTCCATTACCAAATACAAATATGCTGATAGAAAGGCAGGCTGTAAAAGCAACGAGTGTCTTTTTCGCATCAAATTTTTCTGCGAAAATAGGGGCAGAGATACCGCCTACTATTCCTCCTAGCGACAATAAAATTTCTAAATAACTAAACTGCATTACACTGGCGCCTAAAATATTTTTCGCAAAGGGCACAAGCAGCATAGGCAAGGTGGTGAGTGGGACCATTAGAAGTGTTTGAATCATGAACACTTTGGCAAGCTGTTCGTTTTTACGAAGGAGGCCAAACACTGCGTAGTACTCACTAACCATACTGCGTAAACCTCCCAGGCTTGACGGCTTAATGCTACAACTGTGGTACCTCATTAGGCTATCACACACACTTGCAAGAAGAAAACAAGTTCCTCCTACAAAAAAGGCGCCTTCTATGGGAACCCACGCAATAAACAACCCCGCCATACCCATACCCAAAAGCATTCCCAACTCATAGATGGTATCTATTGTTGTATTGGCATTCAGTAAATGTTTTTTGGGTATAAGATCCCTGATTAAGGCGGCGGATGCTGGACCAAAAACACTCGAAAGTATACCTAGTAGTATGGCGAGTACGTATATACTGGACTTGGGCAGCTCAAATAGTAATAGCAGCAAAAAGTAGCTAAGCATAGCTACCCCTCTTGTAAAATTGGAAAACACTATCAATGTTTTCCTGTTACTTCTGTCTGCTATAACGCCAACAATAGGGCTCAATAGGATGCTGGGCCCCCAAAGACAGCTCATTAAAATAGCTTGCGCCCCAACAGACTTACTCTGAAGTGCTACATACCATGCCATTGAAATATAAAGAAAGCCATTCCCCAGCGTTGCCAAAAAACCACTTGTGGCAAATAGACGGTAGGGTTGTATAGTAAACAGGAGGATACGATCCTCTATATTTTTAAATATCATCTGGTTTTTATATAGTGGAGCCGGTAAGTTTAGGTAAGTCTTTCTTCATAAATCGGTTATGATGGCACCCAAAATCTGGATCACGCATTGAGAAAACCGAGGGAATATTTCACGGGGCAATAGTCGTAAAATTGTCTCTTTCTACCTTGTATCCAGTTCTCTCACACAGGCCTCTCTTTTGAGTGAAAGGAGGAAACCAAGCAACAAGGGGGCAACAAGGTTAAGAATAGTTGAAGCAAGCTGGTTCTTTTGAAACAAAGACAAGCCATTAGCACGGTGCCAATAGTGAAATCTCTCCTATAATTGTGGCAAAAGTGGTCCAGAAAAAGGTACCCACATAGGAGGGCAACAGTTTTCTATAACTATCCTGAAGCTTGCCCCTAAAGGCATCAACCATAGCACTAACATTGCATGATCTGGTAGAAAATAGTAGCTCATAAGCAATTAAAAAGGTGGGGATATTGTTGCGCATAATAATCTACTTGAACACTTGGCTGGAACATTTTTTTGACGCTAGCAGAGGTATACAAAAACAGCACCGGAAAAAGACAAATAGCGGCGTAGATACCTATAATTGTCTGTGATGGGCATACACGCATAAGAATGCCTGTCAGTATAAAACCAGCTGGCGTAGCAGCAGTGCATAGAAAAACAAAACATCCCTCCATAATGGACTGGTGCGAGCTTGGTATGCAATGTAATCTTCTAGTATTGACCACAACGTTGAATAAATTCAGCGCAGCGCCCATAATAGCTCCTGTAAAGCATAGGAATATCAGATGAGACAACATGGAAAAAAGAAAAAAGGCCCCAGTAAGCAGAATAATATAGAGCAAACAGGCATGATAGAGGCTCAGGTTTCTCCTCACGAACGAAGTAGCAGGGCTTGTGCAAGAAATAACAATGCCCAACCCAAAACATAGCTCAATAAGGCCTACCTCCCGTAGGGTATATCCATGGAGCTGTATCACTACAGCGGGGAGCAGCAAAAACATAAAGGGAGAAAAAAAGAAATTGAGCAGGATAGACATGGTGGCGATCGCTCTTTCTTCTTTAACGTAAAAACTGAGCTGAAAACCGCGTATAAGTTCAGTAACCCACCCAACCTTAGGCCCTCTATCTCCTGAAGGTGCATGGGGGCTACTCTTTTTAAGCGCAGCACGCTTAAAAAGAGTAGCCCCCAACCAGGCCAATCCGCAAAAAAAGAAAGCCAACACAAGAGCCGCTTTCCCCCCATATGCCTCTATCATAAACCCAGACAGGGTGGGGCCCAGTAAAATATTGAGCATCGCTAGAGAATACTTTGTTTTATACGCTTTGCTTATGGCTAATTCTCCTTTAAAAAGCGTGTTGATCACTTTCATGGATAAAGGCCGTAGTAAGGCTGTAGCAATACCCAAAAAGACCATCGGGATTGTCAGTATGCATAGCCAATATTTTGTGCCCTCCAGCAGGGCTATTGCTACAACCAGGATGATCAACATAAAACAGCCCAGGTGCACGGCATGTGCAATGTAGTTGGGCAAGGGGATTTTATTGCTCCAAGCGCCTGATATGGGTATGAAGATGAGATTGAAAAAGGAAACGATAGCGAGGATGGCGGACAGGCTAGCAGGCATATCATGCATTTGCAAGAACCACCAGGTCACATATACTTGCACTGATCGGAAAGCACTGTCCATAGAAATATCGAGCAGTAAGTAACTCGCAAAGGCGCTATTATTGCGGATTATTTCCATCGCTATTGCGTTTCATTAATATTTGGTAACTACCCAGGTACCTAAAACAGCCTATACGCAGCTTAAGGGGGGGGTAAAAAGTTGGCGAATGATTCCAGGTCGGTTTTACGCTAAAAAGCACGATTTTGGTCTTGGAATTCTTCCACTACCCTTGTTTAAAGGCCCTCAGGGTCGATTAGGAGACAGGTGTAGTTTGCCTTTGGTGTCTACGCTCCCATTAAGCCACGTTATTGATACGTTTTTGTTAGTGGCCTCCAGTACACAACAGCAGACAGCAATATGATTGCTCCACTAATGGCTGCTATCCAAGCGAAGTTGTTTGTTTTCTCGAATACTATGCCCCCACTTATTGCTCCGGCAGGAATAGCGATATAAGCCACCATTCTTGTGAAGGCAACTGTGCGACTAAGCAGGTGAGAGGGGACTATTTTTTGCCTCATTGTAAATACAGTGACTATAACGACTGCAACTAAGCCGCTTGCTATGCCCCATAAGCAGGCGGTTAATAAAGGTGTATGCGACAAAGGGATTAGTAAAACAAAACAACCCATAAGGCCTACAAAAGAGGCAATGATCTTTCCATCAGCAAAGTGTTTTATGATATGAGGGGCCAGTAGAGCGCCTATAATTGAGAGGATACCCGAAGGAATGAAATAGTAACTCAGCTGATTTTCAGGAATTAGGTAGTCATTCTTTAGGTGATAGATAAAGCTGGCATAAAAAAACTGAGCGCCAAAATTTGTGCTAACAAACAGTAGCATGGTGTACTTAATAAGCCGAGTTGACCATACGTACTTAAAACCTTCTTCAATGGCCTTAGTCGTAGACCTTAAGCTAAGTTTGGGAATGTTAGCAGTGTGCGAATAAGGCAAACAGCTGACCAACCCAAAAGACAACAGGTAGCCTACGGCGGTCCCATACAGAAGTGCTTTTTTAGTGCTTACTATTAAAAAGAGCCCAATAAGTGCTGGAGCAGTAATACTAATAAGGTTGTCAATAGTGCCCACATAGGCGTTAAATCTACTTACTCGTTTGCCTTCTACAATGGTGGGAATAATTGCTTGGAAAACAGGATGGTGCAGGGCAATGGTGGAGGATAGGATAAAGTGAAAGACCAGGAGGAGCCATGCATTGGCGGTATTGAATGGAATAAAGGTCAATACCATGACAAAAACTGCGCTAAAGAGTTCGCCTATTTGAATAATTTTTTTCTTGTTGAAGCTATCACCAAGGACGCCGCCAATAGGGGTAACAAGAACATAGGGAAGCATACCCACTGCATAGGCGGCTGATACATAAATGGGGGAGTTGGTGATATCCAGAAGAATTAAGGGTACCAGAAATGCCAACATCCACGAACATAGCGCTGTATTGCAATAGGAAAAGAGAAGTCTGTACACGGGCTAAGATAGTGGGGTTTAAACGCTTATTGTGCCACATACGGAACAATTGGGCTGTTGCTCCCACGTGTCGCACGTCTCGAGCACCATATCGTCAAAGTTAAAAGCTTTTAATTTATTTGTGAGCGCTGGTGGCTGTAGGCTTGTAATTAACTTAAGTGCTTCGGCAACCATACAACCGGCCTGTATAGTAACTAAAACAACCATGGCAGGAATAGGAATTGAATAATCCATATCGAGCTGCTTGTTGAGGTTCGCTACACTTAAAGCCGTGGGGTTACCTCGGTTCATTTCATTTTTCCTCCAACACTCCATGCAACCACTTTTTCCTGGAAGTACCGAACAAAAGATTGTTCTACGTATATCTACCCCACCATAGATGAAGGGGGTTCTCTGGCTTACACAAGCAGCATTGAGCCATTCTATTAGATAATATCTAGGCTTATCTACTACGCAAATTACGAGGTCATGTCCATCTATAACAGAAGCAATCTTTTCTGTAGAATCTAGAAAAGTCTCCACAATATTAATGTTAACCTTGCTGCTGAATTGTAAGATTCTTTTTTTAGCCTGTTGGACCTTCGCTTTCCCAATATCCTTTTCGTGATAGAGGATCTGTCGATTCAGATTAGCCAATTCTATCTTATCGAAGTCTACAATAGTAATGTTAGAAAAGCCCAATGCTGCTAAATCAAATAAGACATGTGTCCCAACGCCCCCGCAACCCAAAAGGCAAATTTTGGCTTCTTGGATCTTTTTCTGGTAAGCAAATTTATTATCGCCATACTTGGCTATGGAGCCAAAAAAGTCAAAATTCCGACTCCATCGTTCCAGTGAATAATCATCAAGTATGCCAGCCGAAGTTAGGGTGGCATCTTCCAGAATACCTAATTCTATGAACTTTTCAATATATACCTCTACTGTCTTTTTAGTGAGGTGGGTATGCTCGGTTATAAGTTTATTGATGACTCCCTCACAAGTGTACTTGCCATCTAATAATTCAAGTAGCGCCCAAATAACGCCATCTTTATCTTCAATTTGCGCAAGTTGTCCGTCTATTCTCAAAATTGTTTCACCCTTTACGCGGTACTTAAGCACTGTCGGTTTCACCTTTGGATTTCCCGGTATTTCCATATTTTTAGAATTTAGGGGGCAATCAAAAGCCCCCTAATTTCTAAAAATAACAACCAGGCCTAATTGCCGAAGTTTAGATTAATGTTACTAGCTCCAATAAATTTGATATTCATAGTAGTAGCTTTTTATGTTTCTCCAGATACCTGAATTGCCTGCGAAGCAAAAAAAAAAGTGGAAAATCCAAATTTTTCTAGCAGCAATAGTAAACTACTTGCAACATCAGCTGGGGGGGCTATGTTCTTTACGGGAAATAGTGCACTGTATGCAGTATAGGCACGTTATCGTGCCAGCACGCACCCATGCTATACACAAAAAAACATCCGAAACTTTTTGGCGAGAAGAGCAAAATAGCGCGTAATTGGCGGCCTTTATTTCCCCAACAACCCCCAAATCTTATCCTTCAGTTGGGGAATTCCCTGGCCCGTAATGGCAGAGATATAAACATGGTCGAGCGGTTGGGGGATTTGGGTAGTGATTGCTGCCTTCGCTTCGTCGTCCAGCAGATCCATTTTGGAGATTACTAGCAGCCTAGGCTTGTCGAGTAATTCAGGATTGTGTGCTTTCAGCTCATCTACCAACATGGCGTAGGTGTGGCCAATGTCCGGGGTGTCGGCACCAATCATAAGCAAGAGCACCGCATTGCGCTCAATGTGCCGTAGGAAGCGGGTGCCTAACCCTTTTCCCTCAGAAGCTCCTTCGATAATACCGGGAATATCCGCCATTACAAATGACTGCCCATCTCTATAGGCTACAATGCCGAGCTGTGGTACCAGGGTGGTAAAGGGATAGTTGGCGATTTTGGGTTTGGCGGCAGAAACTGCACTAAGCAGGGTGGATTTTCCGGCGTTGGGGAGCCCTACCAGGCCGACATCGGCCAGTAGCTTAAGCTCCAGCACCACCCAGCCTTCTTGTCCAGCAATGCCAGGCTGGGCATAGCGTGGGGTTTGGTGGGTAGCAGATTTAAAGTGGACATTGCCCAAGCCGCCTTGGCCGGCTTCCATGAGTATGGCCTCTTGGCCGTTTTGTGTAATCTCCTGCAGCAGCTGGTCCGTCTCGGCATCTTTGGCAATGGTGCCCAAGGGCACCTGCAGCACAGCATTCTCGCCCGTAGCGCCAAAGCGCTGGTTGCCTTCGCCCCCTCCTCCATTGGGGGCCGTCACGTGTTTTTGATACCGTAGGTGGAGCAGTGTGGAGAGTTGTGCATTGCCTTGCAAAATAACGTGACCGCCATGGCCACCATCACCACCATCGGGCCCTCCTTTGGGCACGGATTTCTCTCGCCTGAAGTGCACAGCACCTGCGCCTCCGTTGCCCGCTTTGGCGTGCAGCTTTACGTGATCAATGAAGTTGGAGGAGGCCAAGTAGTTATCAGTTAGGAGTTATCAGTGATCAATTAGGAGTTATCAGTTATCTACGCACCCTATATCGGAGCATTTCACTACATTCAGCGTGCCTTTTTGCTTGCTATAGCGCCTCTTGGGTGGCGCTATCCGCTATGGCTAGCCGATCCCTCTCGGTAACAAGGAAGTTAAAGGTCTGCTGTTTTCTACGGACAAAGAGGAGACCAACCAGGGTAGTAAAGATCGCTGCGTAGGTAAGTGTGTACACTGTATCAAAGTCGAGTAGCGGCATTGGGGAACCCAACAGAAGCTGGTAGGTTGCTATCGCTAGAAGCCCACCTCCTATAGAGAATAGCACAAAAGTTAGCCAATCTGCCAAAACAATGAGCAACATACTTGAAAGGGTTATGTTGAGTACCCCCTCTACAGTAGCACCCTCTAATAAAAAGACGAAGGTAGCCACAAAGGGTAAGCAATAGAACAAACTAAACTGATAGAAACGGGGGAAATAGCCCACTATGGATTCTGGCCATAGTTCTTTGAGCATCAAGCCTATACAAAGTAGTGCACCAATACCTCTTGTCACCAGTAACCAGCCATAGGCAAACGAAGCAGTATAGTCGATAGAAAGAGGAACCATATAGTAGAGACAGATAAATAGCGCGAATGAGGTGGCATCCCCATCATTGGCTATCTTATTCTCTGGGCATAGCCATGGTGCTTTGGCCGTGGATAGTTGCTCTTCCATATTGATTGATAAGGATCGAATTGATTTACTTGATTGTTTAAGTTGACGTTGAGCGATGCGTGGTGGCCAAACGGGACACCACTAGGGCATTAGCAGCGCCTCTACCACTCTTTATTCAAGAACCGACGCGATGTAAGGGCAAATTCTTCAGCCTCCTTTTCTAGCCCCAAATGTTCCGCTACAGGCACGTAAAAGATCAGCACATCCTCTGCAATAGCCAATTGCCTTTTGTCCGGCACCCCTTGTATGGTGCGCAGCTCATGCAGCTTGTCCATGACCTTGATATAGAGGACCCTATGATCCTCTTTCCCTGTCAGCACTTCTAAATACTCCATGGAAGTGAGGGCGACACTGTAAGCGCTTCCTTTGCGTACGTTGAGGTTAGTTGCTTGGCAGACGATATCGCTAATCTCTTGGCCGAAAAGGGTGGTAAGTTGCTCTGGGGTAAGGGAGGTCTCCTCAATGGTATCGTGGAGCAAAGCACCTAGAATGGTGTTTTGGTCTTGTCCATAATCAAGTACCATCTGTGCCACAGCGAGTGGATGGAGGTAATAAGGTTCGCCTGTTCTTCTTCTGGCTGGCCCGTGGTACTGCTTAATCACTTCAATCGCCTTTTTTATGAGCGTTATATCTACGTCACCGCGCTCCGCTATCGCTTTGAGGAAGGTCTCTTCCCGTTCTTTGGCGCCAGGGTAGGTGTCATCTGCTCGAGGGTGGTCTTCTGCTGCCTGTATGCCAGCGCTTTCGGTGCGTTCCGTGCGTACCTTCCTCAGGTCTCGGGGTATTACATAGCATAGCGTAAA
>CAJQOF010000081.1 GCA_905479855.1 uncultured Cytophagales bacterium | reverse complement strand
TTTGCTGCCCCAAGACAATGCTGATGAAGCTGCCATTGTCAGTGATCTTAATGTTATCCCCGTAAAGCACATCGAAGAAGCCATTGCATTCTTCAACGGCACCAAAACCATAGCCCCTGCTCTAGTAGACACCCGCGCCCTTTTTGCGCAGAGCACTGGGGAGTTTGACCTCGATTTTTTTGATGTGCAAGGGCAAGAAACCACCAAGCGTGCCCTGGAAATTGCTGCCGCAGGCAACCACAATGCGCTGATGATTGGCCCCCCTGGTTCGGGTAAGACCATGTTGGCCAAACGTATCCCCTCTATTCTACCACCTTTTACGCTGGAAGAATCCTTGGAAACCACGAAGATCTACTCGGTGGTGGGCAAATTAGGCAAGCAAAATGGATTAATGACGGTTAGGCCCTTTCGCGCGCCCCACCACACGATTAGCGATGCTGCGCTGGTAGGAGGAGGGAGCATACCCCAGCCTGGCGAAATTTCTTTGGCGCACAATGGGGTGCTCTTTTTGGACGAGCTGCCAGAGTTCAAAAGATCGGCGCTGGAGGTCATGCGCCAGCCGCTAGAAGACCGCGAAGTTGTAATTTCACGCGCCAAATTAGCCGTCAACTTCCCCGCCAGCTTTATGCTTATTGCCAGCATGAACCCCTGCCCCTGCGGCTACTACATCCACCCCACCAAAGAATGCATGTGTGATACTGCCACCGTGCAGCGCTATCTTAACAAGATCAGCGGCCCGCTGCTAGACCGCATTGACCTGCACCTGCAAGTAATGCCGGTTTCGTTCGAGCGAATGGCAGAAGACAACCCCAAAAAAGATAAGAGTAGCGTTATCAGAGCGCGCGTAGTAAAAGCAAGAGCCATTCAGCAAGAGCGCTTTAAGAACTTCAAAAACATTTATGCCAATGCCTTGATGCCTCCCGCCATGGTAAAAAAGGTATGCCCCATTCCCAAAGCTGGCCATCAATTACTAAAGGACGTTACGGAAAAGCTAGGCCTCTCTGCCCGCGCCTACGACCGCATTCTCAAAGTATCCCGCACCATTGCTGACCTCGCCGGTGATGAGCACATCACAGAAATGCACCTGGGCGAGGCGATCTTCTTCCGAAGTTTGGATAGAGATAATTGGGGCACCTAGCGTGGAAGGCTTTGTGCGTGCCAGAGTTGCCTCTTCAATGCGTTTTAGCAGATCTCCGTAACTTTGCCGCAGAAAAAATTTATGATCCATAAAAACTTAGAAAACATGAAGCGGATACTATCCTTATTCCTTTTGCTAATCGCCACTGCTTGCTTTGCCCCTCAGAAAACAAAAGCTACAAGCAACGATATAGGAAACCCCAATAGCAAGGAGCAGCAAAATTCTCCCTCCCAACACCCTGTTGCGTACTATCTCTCTCCTGAACTCAAGAAGTGGTTTAATGCGCTCGAGAATAACAGCCCCGAAAAGGGAAAAGTATCCAAAGCAGCAGTGCGGGTTACGCCCAATTTTAATTGGTTAATTGAATTAAAAGTGAACAAAGGGGATGAAAATGGATACTATTTCAATGCCTGTGTCACAGTAAATGCAAGTGATGAAAGCATCACCTTTGGAGGAAAAGGGCTAAACCATGCCCTGGCTCGTTATGCAAATTTTTTGGGTATCTATAAAAATTGGTTGCGATTGACAAAATCTAACGGGGCAACATACGATCCTACTGAAAAAGTGGCAGAGGGTGATTATGTGATATCGGAGGGGTATAATGAGTGCACTGATCACATTTTACCTGAAATGGCGACTGAACTTTTTTTCCACGCCGTAGGCCCTAAGGCTACTGCCACCACTTCTCTTCAAACAGCAAAAGGGAAGATAAAAATGCTTTACTATAACATGTTAATCAATAGTGAAGTTATAACATATACGCCTGATGTGGATTATCCTATACCTAAACCTTTTGAGTATATCGTGCTACCGGCCCTATCAACCGGGCTAGCCGCCAATGCTGATTATACCGGGAAAAGTTTCACCAAGAACGAATTCATCGCTGCCATGTATGAGGGCATGTACGAGGGCATTAAGCAGTTCCGAGATGAAAACACAACCAGCAAGATGTCTATTATCCTCAACAATTGGACCCCGCTTGAAGTAAACAACGACTGATAAACGCATGCACCTTATTGAACAAGTTGCTTTCCTAGAGATAGTCACCTTTATCGCCGGCGGGCTACTCTTTATAGGCATTAGCAGCTTTATGGGCTCGCTGCTGCACTCTTCCTCTTCCAACAAAGAACAACTGCCTACCTACGAATCTGGCGAAGAAGCGGTAGGCAACGGTTGGGGTAAGTTGAATACACATTATTATGGCATTGGCCTAGTCTTTTTGCTGTTTGAAGTAGAGACCGTGCTTCTCTTCCCCTGGGCCACCGTATGGGCCAACCCGGAACTCAATGAGGCTACAGGTGGCTTGTGGGCAAGCTATACGGCCGGCTCTGGCATGCTCTTTATTGGGCTGCTCGCCCTAGGGCTAGCCTATGTTTGGCGTTTAGGCCACCTCGATGGCATACAACCTATGGCCACTGCTACTAACTTTGCCTCACCGGTGCCCAAGGCGTGCTATCACCAGGTGAATAGCCGCTATGCCCCCGCCCACCAACGCACCTATAGTGCTGCCCAACCGCTAAACCACCAAGACCTATGCTACCAGGAAAAACAGGAGAAGGAGAAGTAATCTTCGCTAAGCTCGATGAGCTGCTCAATTGGTCCAAACGCTCCTCGCTCTGGCCCATGACCTTTGGGCTGGCATGCTGCGCCATTGAAATGATGGGCACCTATGCTGCCGACTATGACTTAGACCGCTTGGGGGTAATTCCCAGAGCTTCCCCCCGCCAAGCGGATGTAATGATTGTTTCTGGCACCGTCACCTACAAAATGGCGGATAGAATTAAGCGACTCTATGACCAGATGGCTACACCCCGCTACGTCATCTCCATGGGCTCGTGCGCCAACTGCGGAGGCCCCTATTGGCAGCATGGCTACCACGTAGTAAAGGGGGTGGACAGAATTATCCCCGTAGATGTCTACGTACCCGGCTGCCCCCCACGCCCCGAGGCGCTTATTGGAGGATTTCTGAAGTTGCAAGAAAAGATTCGCAACGAAAAAGGCACCCCGCCAAGTGCGTCAGTGGAACCTACAGATACGGCCAAAAAAGTCCAAAAGACCACGAGCTGCGCTTAGATGCTTTGCCAAGCAATACGTAGCGGGCAATATTAGCGACGCAATAAAACAAAAGAATTATGGATCCAGTGATTATGACAGGCACCGATGATTTCGGCGAACTGCTGCTAGAGAGCGCGGTCTTTGTGGATAAGAGTTTGTTCGTAAAAGAATTCCTAGAAAAAGGCAATAAAGTGGTGTTGCTCACCCGGCCGCGGCGTTGGGGCAAGAGCATGAACATGAGCATGCTAGGGCGCTTTCTGGCCATTGAAGTGGATGAGCAAGGAGTGCCATTACCCGAAGAGGAGTGCTTTAATAGAAAGCTTTTTGCTGGGGGGGAAGTGGACTTGGGCTTTGATACAAATGAAAAGAAACAGCTCCAACCGCTAAGAATTTCTGAACACAAAGAGATAATGGCTAGGTACCAAGGTAAATTCCCAGTGATTAGTGTTGGCTTAAAGGAGATTGATGGGAGTTCTTACGAGACGGTAGAAATAGGTTTAAAACGCGCAATTGCGGAATTGTTTGATAAGTATGGATATCTAGAAAACCAACCATGGCTCACCAGACGCCAACGACAAGAACTAGACAACTATCTCAGTGGGAATATTTCTACCGCAGCCCTCAAGGACAGCTTGAAGTTTCTAAGCGAACTCCTCCAGAAGCACTTTGGGAAACCGGTATATCTGCTCATCGATGAGTATGATACGCCCATCCATGATATTTATCTTGAAGCGGCGAAAGAAGATCCGGCGGAATTAAAAAAGGTGTTAAAACTATTTAAAGGACTCTTTGGGGCCGCCCTGAAGTCCAATCCCAATCTTAAGAAAGGCTTAGTGACCGGCATCTTACGCATTGCTAAGGCAGGTCTCTTTTCTGGGCTGAACAACCCCAGTGAGTGTACGCTACTGGACGAACCCTTTTGCTCTTCCTATGGATTTACGGAGGAAGAAGTAGTGCAGATGATGACCAAGACATCCTGTAGCACCAAGTTAGAAGAGATTAGGCGGTGGTATAATGGCTATACTTTAGGAGGACAAAGTACCCGAATATACAATCCTTGGTCTATTATGAATTGCCTGGAAAATAGCGGGAAACTGGACCACTATTGGATAGATAGTGGGGGCACCGCTCTAGTTAATCAGGCGTTGCTTTCCGATGGCATACAGGTGGACCTTCAAGCGCTTGTAGCGGGAAAAAGCATTGAAGTGCCTATCATGAAACAAATTAGCTTTGATGACATTACTAGCCGTCCAGGTCTATTCAGTCTCTTGCTATTTACTGGTTACCTCAACCCAGATGAGGGGGACGCTATCAGTGGGCTCTACAAGCTTTCTATTCCCAACTTTGAAGTGCGGAACATCTATGAGCAACGGTTGCTCAAATGGCTTGCTCAGAAACTCCAGGTTAATGATAAGGAATTGTTTAGCTTGATGAGCTTATTGGCAGCAGGGGAAATTGAGAAATTTGAAGAAGAACTACGTACCCTACTAGCTGTTGCCGCTAGTTTCTTCCAAACAGGCAAGAAGAACGGCGAGGTGTTTTATAACGGGTTTATGTTTTGCTTGTTGACTGTCCTGTCTGCTAAGTACACCGTAGAGAGCGAACGGGAAAGTGGAGCGGGTAGACCTGATGTGATGTTGATTCCTAAAGTCGATAAAGGGGGTGAACAGGCGTTTGTTATTGAGTATAAGGTAAGCAAGGAGCTAGAAAACCTTGAGGCGGAGGCTAAGTCTGGGTTAGCGCAAATAATAGAGAAGAATTATACGGCCAAGGCCAAAGAACATGTCCACGTAAAGTCCATCTTGCAAGTTTCTATGGCCTTTTGTGGCAAAGATGTGGCACTGGCCTACAAAGAGAGCCCCTGCTGTAACAAGACCTAACCGCACGATAGCATGCTAAAACCGTCAAACATATAAGGATGACTTTTCAGGAAATCAGTACGCTCCTCACCCAAACCCTTGGCCCAGAAGCCATCTCGGGGGAAGATAATAATGCTACGCCACCGGCCCTGCTTATCCCCGCTAGCCGCATTGTTGCTGTCTGCCAACTCTTGCACACCCATGAGAAAACTTATTTCGACTACTTAGCCTGCATCACGGCGCTGGACAATGGCCCTGAGGCGGGCACCCTGGAGGTGATCTATAACCTTTGCTCCATTCCTTACAATCTGCAACTGATGCTTAAGGTCATAGTGGCGCGGAATAAGCCTGGCGAACCGCTGCCTGAAGTTCCTTCCGTGAGCCATATCTGGCAAGGGGCCAACTGGCACGAGCGTGAAGGCTATGACTTGGTGGGCATTACATTCACCAACCATCCGGACCTTCGGCGTATTTTATTGCCGGCTGACTGGGAGGGCCATCCACTGCGCAAGGATTATGAGATTCAGCCGCAGTATCATGGTATTGAGACGACGTAGAAGTGAGTTATCAGTTATCAGAATCCAGCGCTTTGCCCTACAGCGTCTTCTCCTGAGCCTTGTCCTCCCGCGCTGCCTGTAGCTGCAGCACTGCTTTAACAAAAACACCTACCGATCAATCTCCCCCAGCACAATATCCATAGAACCCACAATGGCCACCAAGTCCGAGAGCAGCTGCCCGCGAGCAAGGGCAGGCAGCACAGAAAGATTGGCGAAGCTAGAGGAACGTGCCTTGCAGCGAAAAGGATGGGTACCCCGCGCTGTAGCGCGAAAGAAAAAGCCCAGCTCCCCCCGTGGGTTTTCTGCCCGCACATATAAATCTTGCGCTGGGGTACGCACCTTTTTGGGCACCAACTGCTGCGGGTTAAAGGCTGCAGTACGCTTAAGATCCCCCGTAAGGCGGGCCAAACATTGCTCAATAATCCGCATAGATTCCTTGCACTCCTCCATCCGCACCCAAGTCCTGTCCCAACAATCCCCTACCTGGCCCATAGCGCCCTGCCCAATAGGCACCGTAAACTCCAGTTCCGGGTAGACCGAGTAGCCATCCACCTTGCGCAGATCTAGCCGCAAACCCGAAGCCCGAAGCATCGGGCCAGAAACCCCATAATTGATCGCCAAGTCCAGCGGGAGCACCCCCACATTAGCTGTTCTCTCAATAAAAATCTTGTTCTCTATGATCAACTGATCAATGGCAGCAAGCTTAGGCTTTAAGTGCAGTATGAGTTCCACACACCGCTCCTCAAAGCCCACAGGAAGATCATAGTAGAGCCCCCCAATCCAGATATAATTATAGAGCAACCGCGCGCCACAAACCCACTCCAGCAGGCGCACTATATGCTCCCGGTCCCGCATTAGCCACAAAAACGCCGTAAAGGCCCCCAAGTCCACCCCATACGTGCCAATGGCCAAGAAGTGAGAAGCCAACCGATTGAGCTCTGCCACCAACACCCTGATGTACTCCACCCTAGGCGGAAGTTTGTCCGCAATACCCACCATCCGCTCCACCCCCATGGCAAAAGCATGCTCCGAGTTCATCGCCGCCAAGTAATCCATCCGGTCTACAAAAGGAATAATTTGGTTGTAAGGCAAAGCCTCTGCGTGCTTCTCAAAGCAACGATGCAAAAAGCCCAAATGCGGTACCACATCCACCACCAGCTCCCCGTTCGTGATCACCTCTAGCCGCAAGATGCCATGCGTAGCCGGGTGCTGTGGCCCTATATTGATCAGCACTTCCTCGGCTTTTAAGTCCCCAGGCCTATACTTGGTGGGCGAAGCTTGCGCATGGTGGCTATCCTTTGGTGTGTACTGAATTTTATTGGCCATGTGGTAAAAATATTATGTGGGGAGAGCGAGCATGCTATCTTAGCTGCCTGAAAGTTCTATGCCAATCGGTTGTGTTAGCCATGGGCCACGCCGCGCAAGTTACATACATAACGAGTTTCCTACTTTAAGACCAGCGAATGCGCCAACTTAGTTATATTTTTTGTCTTTGCTCTTTGCTATTATTCCAAAGCTGTTTTAATGGCTGTAGCGAAGAGGAAAGTATCCTCCTCAAGAGAATGAAAGCCGAACCCAAACGGGTAGGTACCGTCCACCCAAGCTCTAAGAGACTTGCGGCATTGATGGCCAAAGAGGCATGGACCACTATAGAGGGCCCAGAGGATTTTGTGGTGGAAATTGGCCCCGGAACCGGGTGCATTACCCGCGCACTCTTGGACCAGGGTATTGCTGCTGAGCGGCTCATTTGCATAGAGCTGGACCCTGAGCTGCATGCGTACATGGAGGCGCACTTTCCGGAGGTGCAGACGATTTTGGGCGATGCCACCAATATACAAGCACTGCTAGACGGTAAGTGCGATAACATAGCTGCGGTGGTTTCGGGCGTTCCGTTCAAGAATTTGCCTCCGGAAGTTGAAAAAGCAATTATTACGGCATGCTGCGAGGTAATAAAACCGCAAGGTAAGTTTATTCAATTTACCTATTTATTTCGGCCTCCAACTACTGCTGCTACACCACATAGAAAGCTAGTGGGCTATATTTTGCGCAACTTTCCTCCTGCGTTTGTCTGGTCGTTCGAGAAGGTTGGGGGATAGATTGGCCATTCAGCGCAATCAGAAGTGGCTATAAGTAGCTGCTTATACTGCACGTTACACGACTTGCTTATGAAAAAAACCTACTATTTTTTTTTCTGGTTGCCCTGCCTGCTACTGCTCTCTTCTTGCGACAGTTGTAATACTGGATTTGATATACGTGAAACTGCCCACTTTTATGCCCATGGCGGTGGGAAATTCGAGATTTCCCTAGACTTGTCCAAGGCAGCAAAGCTGATTAAAGTCTCTAACTATTTACTGCGAGAAGATGATGCTAAGCCTATGCAGTCTACTGTGCATAATGCTTTTCGCGCAACGGCACATAGCCTTAAGCGGATACCTGGCATTAGCAAAATAGCCACAGCACGTGGTGCCAAGCTCTTGCAGTTCAAGCTAACCTTTCAGTTTAAGAATATAGCTTCCTTAAATAGGGCGATGCGTAAAATTTACGCCAATGTAGATCCCAAAAAATTTGTTCATTTTGAGATGGATCGCAACTCGTTTGTGCGCGTAGATCCCCAGAGCATTAGACAACTTGTGCAATACTACTGTATAGAGGATGATAGCTACGTCGCGAGTTTTGATTTGGGAACTTTTTTTAAGGGAGCCACCTATGTGCTCACCTACACCTTTGAGAAAAAGATAAGGAGCGCTTCGGATAAGCGTGCTGCTGTTTCCAAAGACCGTAAGAAAATTGTAATTACCAAAAATATCCTTACTGAGCAAAAGAAGATCGCTATCCAGCGCCATAAGGTAGTTTTTTAAACCAGCGTTAGCCAGAGAAGAAATGATGATAAAACCAGAAGCCTACAAAGAGGCAAAAGCAAGAGTAACTGCCCTGCGGGGCTATCTTTGACTACGACAAAAAGGTGCAAGCGCTGCAGCAAAGTCAGGCAGAAAGCGCTGCGGCTGACTTCTGGGATAACCCTAAACGTGCTGCCAAAGTACTTGCTGCCACAAAGGCAGAGAAGTTGTGGGTAGATAGCTTTGCGGCGGTGCAAGAAGGGTTAGATGACCTGGCAACCCTCCGAGAGTTTGCCGACGCTGGTGAAGCTTCTGACCAAGAACTGGGAGCAGCCTACCAAACCCTAATGAACAAGTTGGAGGCGCTGGAGTTTAAGAAGATGCTCCGGAACGAGGAAGACCAGCTGGACGCCATCTTGGAGATTAACCCTGGGGCAGGAGGGACGGAGAGCCAAGACTGGGCCGAGATGCTAATGCGGATGTACATTATGTGGGGAGAGAAGCAGGGCTATCAGGTGAAACAGCTCAACTACCAACGGGGAGAGGCAGCTGGCATAAAGTCGGTAACGTTAGAGCTAAGTGGCGCCTTTGCGTACGGATACTTAAAGGCAGAGATTGGCATTCATCGCCTGGTGCGCATTTCTCCGTTTGACTCCGGCGGCAGGCGGCATACTTCTTTCGCCTCTGTATATGCCTATCCTGTGGTGGACGACAGTATCCAAATTGAGATTAACCCTGCCCATATTACTTGGGAAACCTTTCGGTCTGGTGGTGCTGGTGGGCAGAATGTCAATAAAGTGGAGACAGCCGTACGGCTCAAACACGCTCCCTCGGGCATTATTGTGGAGTGCCAGCAAGAAAGATCGCAGATCCAGAACAAGGCCAAGGCCATGCAGATGCTGAAGTCTAGGCTATACCAGAAGGCGCTTGAAGAGAAAAATGCGGAGAAAGCCAAGGTTGAAAGCACGAAGAAGAAGATCGATTTTGGCTCCCAAATAAGAAACTACGTATTGCACCCTTATAAGTTGGTAAAAGATAACCGAACTGGTGTGGAGCGAACGGATGTGCAAAATGTGTTGGATGGGGAGATTGGTGATTTTATTAAGGCCTATCTCATGCAGGCTGTGTAGTAACATTGCTGCTTCAAGGCTTTATAACCTATGGATCTATCATTTCAACTAGACCAAATTGACCGCGAGCTCCTGGCGCAGCTGCAGGCGCGCGCCAAAATAACCAATGCGCAGCTTGCCGAGCATGTCGGTCTTGCCCCGGCCTCTACGCTAGAACGTGTAAGAAAGCTAGAAAGCCGTGGCTTTATCAAGAGCTACCATGCTAAGCTAGATCCCAAGAAACTGGGGCTACACACGGCGCTGCTGCTGCAGATAAAGTTGCACGCGCTAACGAAAGAACAGGTAGCGGCTTTTAGCCAAGCGATAGCCACCACCCCTGGGGTGGTGGAATGTTACCAGGTGGTGGGCAGTGCAGATTTCTTTGCCAAGGTGATTACTACGGATCTTGAAGCTTACCAGCAGGTGGTTATGCACCGCCTAAGCGAAATAAAAGAGATTAAGGATATAAAGTCGTTTGTAATTACGGCTGCTGTGAAGGAGGGGGGTATTCTTACGGGAAGTTTGCAAACTTGTTTAAAGGGACGGTAGTGTTTAACGCTCCATCTGCGTTTGAATAAACTCCAGGAAATTCACTTTTTGTCGAGGTCTTAGTTGAGCATATGCGTTGGCCATAGAAGGTGCAGGATATGCCACATAGGCCGTTATCAAGTTCACCAGCTCTTCGGGAAACGCCGTAGGGGTCTTTATTGTCTCTACAGTCTCCTGAGCTTGCACTAGGCCGTTCCACACCTGCGTTATAATCTGGCTGCGACGATCTGTATTGAGCCTACTCAACTGTTTTTTTGCTGTTGCTTGCTCTTCTAGCCCAAATAATCTTGCCAGTAGTATCGGTGCATTCTCTTGATGTACGGTGTCTAGAGATATCAGGGCCTGCCTAATCCAACGGCCATCATTGATAGCAAACAGTTCTTGTGCGCGTTTTGTACCCTCAGATGTGCTCCAGTTGGGGGGGGTAGTGCTGTGCTTTTCCCAGAGCTTATCAGCAAATACTGCTCTTATTCCGCTTCGGCACTCATTCCATATCAACTTCAGTTGTTTTGGTGCTATACTGACATTGGCGTTGCGTAGCAGTTCTAGGCTTTTGATACGGTAATTGGCCACAGTACACTGTAGGACAGTTGTGTCTCCTTTGCCTTTAGCATTTACATCAGCTTTGGCCTGAATGAGACATGTAGCTGTTTTGGTGAGGCCAGCCGCACACGCATGTAATAATATAGGATTTCCCCACCGACCTCTTTGTTCTACATTGGCCTTTGTATTGATCAAAAGAGCAGCTACTGCTGCGTGGTTACGCTCACAGGCCAATGCCAAAGGGGTAATTCCCTCAGCATCTTTTACATCTACCGAAACCCCTTGTTCTAAGAGTCGTTCAACGGTTGCTTTGTTACCCTCCTTGGCAGCGTTTAGTAATTCCTGCGCAAGATCTCGCGGTTTTGTTTTATCGTTCATAGTAAGAACGGCACCGGTGCAACTTTGCAATA
>CAJQOF010000080.1 GCA_905479855.1 uncultured Cytophagales bacterium | reverse complement strand
TGGCCTCAGGGTTCTCAATGCACTCAGCTACCCGGAAGGCAAGGAGGAAACGTTGGACCAAGTAGCGGCCGCACAAATTAACCAGGAGTGTGATAATTGCTACCTGGCGATGAACGATGACTTCAATACTGCCCAGGTGATTGCGGCGCTCTTCAATCTACTCAAGCCGATTAACGCACTCAAGAATGGGCAACTATCCCCTGCTGCGCTAGGGGCTACACGCTTTAACCATCTGAAAAACACCTACACTACCTTTGTGCAAGATATCCTGGGCCTTTGCGAAGCACCTATTGCCCCCCCGGAGTCATTGCTCAATATTTTACTGGGGCTCTACAGCCAGGCCAAGATAGAAAAGCAGTACGGCCAAGTAGACGCTATAAGAAGACAACTACAGCAGCTGGGCATTGCGCTGCAGGACACACCGGCAGGTGTGCAGTGGGCGCATGCGTGTAAGTAGATTGTCCTAGTGCAAGATCTGGGCGTAACCATTATCTTTGCGCCAGAGCATTTGACAACCAAACAAGTAGCACCATGCCACTAAGAAAATTTCTCAACCCACGCAACGACAAAGCCTTTAAGCGCATCTTTGGCGAAGAGCGCAACAAGGACATCCTCATCCACTTTATCAACGACATCCTCGGCTACAAGGGCAAAAAAAAGATAGTAAGCGTAAAACTACTACCGCTCCAGCAAGACCTCGAAATCGCGGCCGTAAGGCGATCTATTGTAGACGTTGCTTGCGAAACCAGCGACGGAAGTAAATTGATTATAGAGATGCAGGTGAATAAACACAAAAGCTACTTAAAAAGAGCGGAATTCTATGCGGCTAGGGCATACGGTACACAGCTCACGGAAGTACAGATTAAAGACGCAGAAAAGGAAAAGGGGGATAAACTAAGCGAAGATGAAAAGTACGCATTGCTCATCCCAGTGGTTTTCATCGCCGTGCTCAACTATACTGAATTTCCCAAAAAGAAGGCCCTTATCAGCCTACATTCCACCCGTGATGAGGCAACCAATGAACGTGATCTAAAAGCATTCCGCTACGCCTTTGTGGAGCTGCCTAAATTCAAAAAGAAGATAAGTGAGTGTACATCTATCGTGGACAAGTGGTGCTATTTCCTGAAGCGTGCCGAGTCTACAACGCCAGAAGAGCTTGAGTTACTTGTTGGCAAAGACTCCATCATCCGCAGAGCCTATGATGAACTGAATATATACAACTGGACTACGGAAGAGTTTCGTATTTATGAGGATATCCAAAAGGTCAACCTGGATAACCAGGCTGCTGATGCATGCAAGTTCAATGATGGTAAAGCGGAAGGTTTGGTAGAAGGCAAAGCGGAAGGTTTGGTAGAAGGAGAAGCAAAAGGAAAAAGAGCAGTTGTTGTGCGGATGCATAAAAAGAGACAACCCAAAGAAACTATAGCAGAGATTGCAGATCTCACTGTGGAAGAAGTGGAGAAAATACTTGCTACACTCTAAAGGAAAATAAACTTCACTAACCCCTCCCAAAAGCCAATCCTCTATGCGTGCTAAAATTATTGCCGCCAACTGGAAAATGAACAAGGGCTACCACGTAGGCCTGACCTTTGCACAAGCGCTTGTCCGTGCGCTGGAACCACCCACGCACCATTCGGCACAGATCATTCTGCTGCCCCCCTTCATTCATTTGAGCACGCTTAGCCAGACATTGGCTATACAGCAACATATCCATTTAGGCGCACAAAACTGCCACCAGGATGCTTATGGGGCCTTTACAGGCGAAATAGCAGCGCCGATGTTACGGTCTGTGGGGGCACAGTATGTGCTCGTAGGCCATAGCGAAAGGAGGCAGCTCTTTAACGAAGACAATCGCCTGCTAGCGAAGAAAGTGACCGCAGCCCTGCCACATGCGTTAAAACCTATCTTTTGCTGTGGAGAAAGCGCCGAAACTAGAGCAGAGGGGGGGCAGGAAGCTTTTGTGAAACAACAGCTTGTAGAGAGCTTATTCCATCTGACAGCGCAACAAATTGCACAAGTAATCATTGCCTATGAGCCTATCTGGGCCATTGGCACGGGAAAAACAGCGACCCCTACTGAGGTGCAAGCCATGCACCAAGCAATTCGGAGCATGGTAACACAGCAATATGGAGAGGCTATTGGCCAAGACCTGCCTATTCTCTACGGAGGGAGCTGCAACGCACAAAATGCACACGTACTCTTTTCTTGCCCAGATGTAGATGGGGGACTGATAGGCAAAGCGTCCCTAGAGGTGGCGTCCTTTGTGCCCATTGTGAATGCGTTGAACGAAGTGGCCGCCTAACTGCTGCTCGGTAGCTATATAACTGGTGGTGGTTGGGCAATGCTATCCAGGTAGCCCTGGTCTGCAGGCAGCCCCTTTTGCTTAGCGCCCTTTACCGCTAGCCGATCACATCGTTCATTCTCTACATGCCCGGAATGGCCTTTCACCCAATAGAACCCAACCTGGTGACGTTGGTAAATCTTCCAGAATCGCCTCCAGAGGTCCGGGTTCTTCTTGTCCTTAAAATCCTTCTTGAGCCAAGACTTAAGCCAGCCTTTCTCCACAGCATTGATTACATACTTAGAATCTGAGTAGACTGTTACCTGCTGCCTCTCTCCTTTCAGTGCCTCTAGCCCCAAAATCACCGCCAGCAGCTCCATTCTATTGTTGGTAGTTAACTGAAACCCTGCAGAAAGCTCCTTCCTGTGCCCCTGATATTTTAGCACCACGCCGTAGCCCCCTGGCCCAGGATTACCTAATGAAGAACCGTCTGTATAGATCGCAATCAAACCGCAAATAGATAGGTTCTAAATAGTTTGATGGCAATGGATAGTAGCACTACCCCCATTACCTTATGGATAACGCTGATGGCTAATTTTCCAAGCTTGTACTCAATCCATTCGGAATAATGAATGATCAGATAAACCAACACCAGATTCCCCAAAGAGGCACACAGTATGTTGATGAGTGCGTATTGCAGCTTAAGCGCCAGCAAAGTCACCAATGTGCCGGTGCCCGCTAGAATTGGAAATGCCAAAGGGACAATTTCAGATGCTCCTCCACTAAGATCTACCTTGAAAATGTTAATATCCAAGACCATCTCTAGCCCAAGAATAAGCAGTATAATACTCCCCGCTATAGCAAAGGAGGGTATATCTACAGAGAAAACATCGAGTAGCATCTTACCCGTAAGTAAAAACGAAAGCATAATAATCGCTGTGGCCAACGTGGTTTTTCCTGCATGGATTTTCCCTACCTTCTTTCTTATATTGATGATGAGCGGAACGTTGCCCATGATGTCAATAACAGCAAAAAGTATCCAAAATGAGGAGATTATCTCTTTCCAATTAAAATCAAGGAAAAAGGCATGAATATTAAACATGGTTCGTAAAATTTAAAGGCCCACGATTTTACACGAGGGCCGAGTAGCATGATCGGAAAGTTGTAGCAGATAAAAGTATCGCAAACGAACGTTGCTGCAAAGGTATGGATTTATAATACAAAGCGTGGTGCTATGGCCTATTTTCTACGCGTTGCAAGGCGCATCCTTGTAGTTTTGGATCGTCTTTCTTTCGGTTTTTCCTCCTACAGCGGGAAGCTATTAACGGCTCTTCGCTTATACGCACAGGTAAGCAAAAAAACGGAACCCCCTACCTTTTTACGCCATTGTTGCTCTTAATTGGCAACTTCAGAGAGAAACTTAATGCGCATCAGGCGGAGCTCTTCTTCTGAAAAATCCCCCTCCAATACTTCACGAGCCTCCTTAATATTATCTGTTTCTGCCTGCATGAAGTAGTCATATACTTCCTCTTGTTGGTCTTTAGACAAAATATTATCGATGTGATACCCAATATTTAACTTGGTGCCAGCATAACAGAGTTGCTCCATTTCTTTGAGTAACTCTCTTTTTTTTAGCGACTTGGCAGCAGCAATTTCCTCTAAGTCTATCTTTCTATCAATGTGTTGAATGATATGGATCTTGTTCTGCGACCTACTACCGGAGGACTTTATCACAATATCGGAGACGGCTTTAATGTCATTCTCCGCAACATATTCTTGAATAAGTTTCACGAAATTTTGCCCAAATTTCTTCGCTTTTCCTGGGCCTACGCCTGCCACGTGTGATAACGCCTCTATGGTAGTGGGATATGCCAACGCCATTTCTTCTAGTGAAGCGTCTTGGAGAATAGCATAGGCAGGAATACCTCTTGCTTGCGCTTCCTTTTTCCTAAGCTTCCTTAGGAGCCCCAATAGTACCTCATCGTATGCTTTTTTGATAGGGGCATCTTGCTCGGCAAGAGAATATTGATTGTCTTCTTGCAGGACAACGGCATAACTCTTCTCTAAAAATTCCGCCCCCTTTTTTGTCACTTTAAGTACATTGATTTTCTCTTCATCTCTGCGCAACAGTGTGAGTAGCAGTGCCTGGCTAATGACTGATACCCAAAAAGCTTTATTCTTTTCACTACCCTGCCCAAATACAGACAGCATATGATGGCCATAGTTCTTTGCGTAGGGATCTTCTACCCCCCTCAAGACGCCTATAAGTTGCTCCGTGGTAACTTCTTCTTTGGTTTGTTGTACAGCAGTAATCACCTTTTTTAGAAAATCTTCTCCAGGATAGCCTTTGGTGAGATTTTTGCAGTTGTCGCAGTGATTACAATTCTCCTCATACCTTTCACCAAAATAATGGAGTAGTTGCTTTCTTCGGCAGCTGCCTAGCAGCACATAAGCCTCCATCTCTTGTAGCAAGAATTGTGCTTTTTCTCGCTCTGCAGCCGGCTTATTCTTGTTGAAATTATCCAACTTGGCAATATCTTCAGCGCTGTAAAACAGCAAGCAAGTACTGTCGCACCCATCTCTTCCTGCCCTCCCTG
>CAJQOF010000079.1 GCA_905479855.1 uncultured Cytophagales bacterium | reverse complement strand
GCGATTTTTTGAATTCAATGTGCTGCCCCAGGCAATCTCCCCGCCAACCTCCAGAGCTCCAGCTCCGTCACCTTAGCATCGTAGATAGCCTGCAGAGACCTCACCGTTGTTTCTTGCGCGGTTTTTCTGGCTTGGTGCAATGCTAATAAGGTGATGCCCCCTAGCCGATACTGCTCCAACGCCAACGCCACGTTTTCTTGGCTTAATTGCAGGTGCTGTAGGGCCAAATCATAACGCTGTAGCTGTTGGGTATGCTGCAGAAAGAGTTCCCTGAAGGCCGCTGCTAATTCCGTTTGCTGCTTGGCCAAACCTACATGGGCGCTGTCAACTTGAATGCCGGCTACCTGAATGTCCGTGGAATGCTGAAAAGCATGGAAGAGGTTGAAACTGACACTGATGCCACCTCTAAAGCCCCTTGGGGTGGCTTCCCACCGGTCTTTTTGGTAGCTACTGCCTAGGTTATAACCGAATGAGAAGTCAACGGTTGGCCAAAGCTTCGCCTGCTGTAGTTGAACGTCCAGCGCTGCGTTCTCGCAATCCTTTTGGGAGATGGCTATGCTTTTGTTGCCCGTTGTAAAGGCCTCTTCCAGAGACGGCCAGTCTAATAGTGTAGGCGGAGGTATCGCTTCCACAACAGCAAAATCCTCCAGGGCGTTTTCCCCTAAAAGTATCCATAAGTTAAGCTTGGCTTTGGTGGTTTCCTCTTCCAGCAGTAGCAACTTGACCTGCTCCTCGTTGTGTTGTACCTGTGCCGTAAGGTAGTCCAGTCGGGTGCACTTACCTACCTTGTATTTAGCTTCAGTTAGCTGTAGTACTTCTTTGGAGACCGCTAGGGAGTTTTCGGAAACACGTTTCTTGCCCTGTGCAACCGCCAGGGTATAATAGCGCTTGGTGGCTTTAGTCACTTGGTCTACGACCACCTGCGCTGTTTTTAGTTGGCTTATTTGGCTACGGTTCCCCAAGTGCTCGTAGTAGTAAAGACTGGATAGGCCACTAAAAAGCCGCCAATTGAGCGTAGTACCTGCCGAGAGCGAGGCGCCATCTCTATACTTCCTTTCTGGATGGGTTAGGAAGCGGTCATTGCCCCGGAGCTTGACATCAAGGCTAGGTAAAAAGCCCGCAGTACCTAGGTGGTATTTTTCGGCAGCAATTCGTTGCTTGTTGCAAGCTATTTTAACGTCAAAGTTGTGCTGTAGCACAATCTCGACCACTTCCTCCAGTGTTAGTAGCGGCGCTGCCAAAGTGGTAGTAGCGGAGAGTAAAAGCAAGCAGCCGCTGTAGCAGAGGCTGTTGATGATTGTTCTTCTCTTGTGCATTGTTTTCTAGGGTATGTTGTACTCGTGGAAAAATATCCCGCACGCAAGTTACATAAAACCATGAAATTTTCTTCTTCAAGGAAATTTCCCGCGCTCTCAGCCACCATGCCTCCTTACCCCTGTGTGGTAAGTACCCCGTTCATAAGGGTTGTTTTTCTGTTAGCACGCTGAATTGAGGGATCATCCACAAAATCTGATCACCGCTGAACAAGTTGGCCAGTATGTGTGGGTGTAACCAGAAGCGCGTAAGCTTGCGTGCACAAGAAGAGATAGATGTATTACCTTTGCAGCCCGTTAGCCCCCTGCAAGGCCCGTTTTTTGTTCCTTTGTTAGCGTTGCTTAATACTCCCTTTTACCGTTTTATACCATGCAAATTGACTTCCTACAACTATTTGGCGTTACGCTCGGGATTACCACCATCTTTTTAGATGCACGAGAAAACTTGCTCGCTCGCCCCCTAAGCCTAATAGGTGGCATTATGGGGATTTTTGTTTACTACCCTGCAGGCTTGTATGCCAAGTGCCTGCTCAGTTTTACCTACATTATTCTTAATATCTACGGCTGGCACCAGTGGCTATATGGTGGTAAGGGTAAATCACCGCTGCAGGTGAGTAGCATGCCCCCCCTCACCTTGGCCTATATGTTGTTGCTGAACGTGCTAGCTACGTGGGGGCTGGGGAGCGTGCTTTCTTGTTTTCCTGGTGCCGACCAGGATTGGGTTTATTGGGATTCTTGGCATACCCTTATATGCCTGATGGCGCAGTGGATGCTGGTAAAGAAAAAGCTAGAGACGTGGGCACTTTGGGTGATTGCAGATATCCTGTATACGGTGGTGTGCTATGGCAAAGGGCTTTATCTCTTTAGTGGCCTCCACGTCGTTTATATCTTTCTGGCTGGCCATGGCTACTACAAGTGGCGGCAGTCTTGGCGCAAGCAAAAAGCGGCTGTGGCTGGTTAATCGGAGCATAAAGTGGTTGTGGGGAGCGTTGTTGCAAAGCAGTACGCCCACCTAGTAGCGGCGAGTAATGGCTTGGCTACAATGTGTTCTGGGCTACTTGAGCAACGTCACAAGCCTGGCCAGCGACTTTTGGTTATCCTCTGCGTGAATTGCTTGAATAATGTTGGCCTTTTCTTCAGCGGTTAGGTGCCAGCTTAATGAATCCTGGTTGAGCTGCGCATACGGACCTTGCTTTTGTGGTGCATATTGGAACTCAATCTCGGAAATGCTATGTCCAATCCATAGGCGTGCCTGCTCAATAAGGCTGTCATTCCGGATGTCCTGCATATTCGCCCAAGAAAACTGGAAGTTGTCGATGGGGTTGGTGAATGCTTGAAACAACGATTTCGACTTACATCGTGCGATATCTTCTTCCTTGGTCGAGTTTCTTATGGTCACCAGAATTATCCCAGAGGTATTCTCGGCAATCCACTCCCGGAAAATATAGAGGAATTGGATGGCATCCGAAACGCCAAAGTTGTCAAACAGCGCAGCATCCATTACCTCCATAGCAGGGTTGCTGGGCAAGGCAACGCTAGGCAGCACGTAAGGGTAGGTAGCCACCATCCTTAAGGCACTCAAAAAACGTAAATTCTCAGCCCCCTGCGCCCGAAAGAAA
>CAJQOF010000078.1 GCA_905479855.1 uncultured Cytophagales bacterium | reverse complement strand
TCTAGGCTCAGCGCCAATTTCTGGACACCCGCTTTAGTCCTGCAAAAAACAATGCCCCGCTGGCTCGTGTCTGTATTCAAAAGCTCTTGCAGAGCGCTCTGTTTGCCATCCGAGGGGCATATAGAATATTGGTGCGCTATGTTTTGGTTAACAACATTGTTGGGGTTTAGCTTCACTTGCACATGGTCTTTGTCCATATACTTATGCACCAACCCTTTAATCTCTTGTGGCATGGTGGCCGAGAACAACCAGATAGACTTCTCTTTCGGTAAGAAGGAAAGGATTTGTTTAATGGCAGGCTGAAAGCCCATATTTAGCATCTCATCCGCTTCGTCCATAACAAGGTGCGAGACGCGTGAGAGGTCTATAGCACGGCGTTCTACCAAGTCGATGAGCCTACCAGGCGTGGCCACCACAACATGGGTGGGTCTCTTGAGTGCCCTCATTTGTGGGCCAATAGGCGCCCCTCCATACACAGCCTGTACAGTTACGCGGGCCATGTGCTTTGAGAACATGGCTAACTGGGTAGCAATCTGCTGCCCAAGCTCTCGGGTAGGAGCCAAGACCAATGCTTGTATGTGTTGTTGTTTTACGTCGATATGGTGAAGCAGAGGAAGGCCAAAAGCAGCCGTCTTTCCTGTTCCTGTTTGGGCCAAGCCAATAAAGTCATTTTGGTCTTTGAGGAGAACAGGGATCGCTTTTTGTTGGATCTCTGTAGGTTGAGTAATGTTTTTTTCTGCAAGGGCTTTCGCAATATGCTCACTAATGCCTAGATCTATAAAGGAGTTCAAAGTTTTTGTTTGGTTTAAGGGTTATAATTGGATTAGACTAATTCCTACGAGGGGTGTTGGCCAGCATCAAGCTCACCATAACGAGGATTCATCAATCTCTAAGGAGGGCACTCAAAAGCTGGTCTCGCTTTTCGTTGACACATTTAGTTGTCCGAAAAGATTCTGCGAGGAAGGGGACAAAGGTAGCCCAAAGGGGGGACAAAAGAAAATGAGCCCTAAAAGCGCAATCTACTATCCTGCGGTTGCTTTCTTGCTTTGTTGATTGGTCACTAGCCAGGTACCTAAAAAGCCTATACAAAGCTTAAAGAGGGTTTCAAAAAGTTAGCCGAGCCGTTGTAGGCCGATTTTACGCTGAAAGGCGCAATTTTGAACTTGAAATTCATTCGCTATCGTTGTTTAAAGTTTCTCGGGGCCAATGAGGGTAGCTGGGTAGTTGCCAAAAAAGGAGTGTTTCACGGGAAGTCGGGAGTAGCTTGGGCCAGCTTTTACCTATTTAGTGCGCAAAGTTTCTTCTAGGAAGGGGGCAATGTGGCGCCAATAGCGTGGAAAAACAAGTTTTTATAGCTCGTTGTACATAAAAAAAGGGGAGCATACATTGCCCCCCTTTTTTTATGTTGTCAAGATTGCTGGATGTGTGCTTACTTTTTTTGCTCAGCCTTCTCTTTCTCCTTGTTTTTCTCATCTTGCACATAAGTTCTAATTTCCTGGGATAGCACCTTTAGGTCTTGCATGCCCTTCCTGACGCGCGTTCCTGCGGCACTGTTTTTTTTGTCATAAAACTTCTCAAAGTCCTCCTCGAGGCCCATGATCAAACTCTTTAATTTATCGTAATGGTTCATAATGTTATTTTTTTAGTTTTTGTAATAATAATTTTAGTCAGTAAAAATAAAATGTATGGAGAACGGCAAAAGTTCTCCTTGTTTCTATGTAGCTGCTGTATAAAATTGGTGCTTTGCGCCAAAAATTTTCGTATGCTACAACATTCGTCAATAGTGGTGTGCTATATACGCAGTAGCAGCAGCTGTGCGGCGAATATAACGTTCCTTCATCATATTCCGAGAGGTTTAAATGTGCAGAGAATGCATTTAGTTAATAAATTGTTTTCAGAAAACACCCTTTTCCGGTATCTTCCGCCAATAATGCCGCGCTAAAAAACAGGTTGTGGCGCAAGCATAAGTGGCCGTGAGCATTCAAGTTGCCCCTGACTTTGCTTCGCAATAGGCCACTACCAAAACCTCTACCATTGTAATGAAAATATTAGACCGCTATATACTCAAAAAGTTCCTGCTCAGCTTTGTATTTGCATTGCTGATGCTCACCGTGATCATTGCGTTAATCGATTTTACAGAGAAGCACGGCTATTTTATCCGGCATAAGCTTGGCTATAGGGAAATCATTGACTATTACTATTCGTACATGTTTTTGGTCATTAACTTCATTACGCCCATTACGGTATTTATCACTACCGTGTTTGTAACCTCTAGGCTTGCGCAGCGTACAGAGATTATTGCTGTGCTGGGTGGTGGCATTAATTTTCTTCGCTTGCTAGCGCCTTATCTGGTAGGTGCAACGGCTATTACGCTGTGTAGCTTTATGCTAACAGGCTGGGTGCTCCCCAGAGTGAATGTAAATCGCATCGCTTTTGAAACGAAGTATATCGGCAGTTTCTTTCGTAGCCGCTCGCAACATATCCATGTTCGCATTCCGCCAAATTGTTATTTTTATGCAGAGCATTTTATAAACTATAGTAATTCTGGCATCAACGTAACCATAGAGACCATCAAGGACAATACGCTCGTAGAGAAGCTATCGGCCAAGCGCATACTGTGGCTGGAAGATGAGGAAAAATGGCAGCTGCAGGATTGGACGAAGAGAAGGATAGAGGGGTTGCAGGAGGATGTTGAGCAGGGAAGTGCTTTGAATATGGCGCTCAATATACACCCCAATGACTTTAGCATCAATCCCAAATTGCATGAAATGCTAACCTTGCCCGAATTGTATAGCCATATTGAATTACTACAACAAAAGGGGGCGGAAAGTGTACATATTTTCTTGACGGAGAAGTATGTGCGCTATATGTCACCATTTGCTGCCATTATCTTAACCTTTATGGGCGTTGTGCTCTCAGCACGCAAATCCAGGAGTGGTCTTGGTTTGCAGATTGCGGTAGGGTTTATACTGGCCTTTGTCTACATCGGCTGCTTCCTATTTGCCAAGGGGGTTGCAGAGGCAAAAGGAACCAATCTGCTCCTTACGGTGTGGATGCCTAATATTGTCTTTTCTCTCCTTAGCCTTGTTCTTTATCGGCTTGTTCCCAAATAATCTTTATACCAAACGCTACCTTAAACCATTCACGCACCACGTATGAAAAATATAACCGCTGCCAAGCTCCTTTGGGCTGTCTTGCTTGTTCTTGCAACCTCCCAGCTGAGTGCTGAGCCGCTCCCTCCCACCCAATGGCATTGCATCAATACCGCCCACTTTGATATCATCTTTAAAGGCAGGATGGGCCGAGAGGCCCAACGCATGGCCAATACGCTGGAGTACCTATATGGGCCGGTGGGCAACTCGCTGGGGGCTAGCCCAGGCAAGATACCCATTGTGTTAAATAATCAACTAACGCGCGTAAATGGATTTTGGTCGCTATGCCCAGAGACAATCAACTTCTATACCTTCCCATCACAGGACTACAACTTTGTTGGCTCCAATGATTGGCTAAATGTGCTGGCTGTGCATGAGTTTAGGCACGCGGTGCAGCATGCGAAACTGAAGCAAAACTTCAATTGGTTGGCAAGCTATTTATCAGGTGACTTATTCGTGGGTTCGGTAACTAACTTCAATGTGCCTAAGTGGTTCTTCGAGGGGGATGCGGTAGGCACCGAGACGGCACTTACCCAAAGCGGCCGAGGACGTTTGCCCAACTTCCTACTTCTCCACAAAGTGAATCTGCTAGAACACGGAGGCTTTAGCTACCAAAAACAAATTTGTGGTTCTCTAAAAGATAAAGTGACTGATGCATACAAGATCGGTTACCATCTTACTACGTATATACGCAGACAATATGGTGCTGCTGCTTTGGCAGAGATATGGGAACGTACTACATTCCCGCGCTATTTCTACACAACCATCAAGCGTGTTACTGGCAGAAGTTTCCCTGAGCTCTATGCAGACGCCAACCAAGCGCTAAAAACTTTGTGGGAGAAGCAGCTAAAAGGGCTCAAGATTACGCCAGCACAAAAGATTAACCCAGGAAAGGAGACAGATTATACAGATTACGCTTATCCACATGCAGATAAGGCGGGCAACATTATTGCCCTTAAGTCTGGCATGGGTACAGCCACCCAATTTGTATTGCTGAGTCCGGAAGGCGATGAGAAAAAGCTCTGCATCCCTGGGCCTATCAACGAAGAGGTTGGCTTCTCTGCCGCCAAAGACCAAATTGTATGGGTAGAGAATGTTCCCTACATGTGGAAAGACAGGCTTCCCAGCACTAAATGGTCAGATCGTTCCTACTCAGTTATCATGCGCTACGATAAGAGGACCAAGCGAACAAAGCAACTCACGTATAAAAGCCGGTATGGCTCAGCGGCGCTATCGCCCGATGCTACAAAAATTGTAGCTTATGCGTGTGATGAGGGCTATAACCATAGCCTGGTGATTCTAGATGCTGAAGATGGTCGAGTATTGCAACGTTTGCCTAATCCAGACAATCACTTCTATATAACGCCTGGGTGGGCAGAAGATGGCAAGAAAATTATAGTGGTCAAGAACGTGCAGAATAAAGTCACCATTGCGCTCATTGACGTGGCTACGGGGGAGGACGAAGCGCTATTGCCCTACTCAACTGCCCACATAGGCTGTCCGGTTATGCTCAGGGGCTACGTGTTTTACAACAGCGCCTACAGCGGCATTGATAACATCTATGCGGTTGACCTAGTCACACGCCAGCGCTATCAGGTTACTTCCAGAAAGTATGGCGCTTATAATCCCTCCATCTCAACTGACGGTCGTTCTCTTATCTTTAATGACTTCACTAGAGATGGGATGGATGTGGTGAAAATGCCTTTTGTCCCCGAACAATGGACACCGCTGGAGGAGGTGGAAGATAGGTCTGTACGCTACTATGAGCCGCTTGTGGCGCAAGAGGACAATGGTAACTTGTTAGGCAACGTCCCTGAGCATAAATACGCCATCAAACGTTATCATCCCTGGAAAAATGCCTTTAAAGTACATAGCTGGCTAATGTTTGAGGAGGTTGCGTTCAATACTACGCCAGAGAGTTCAAGTTTTTTACACCCCCAGACATTCAATCTTGCACTCCTAAAGTCAAGGGATGTGCTAGACACCACGGAGCTTGGGCTTAACTATAAGCACGACTTTAACACTAAGTCTGGGGGGCCCGTGGCAACAGTGACCTACAAGGGTTTTTATCCCATTATCAGTGCTGAGGGAGGCTGTAGGGCCCACTACCACAACGAGATGAGCTATACTGGCATAGCAGGGGTGAGGCAAGCATTTCCCTTAACATTTGTGCAGGGAGAACATTGGCATAGATTAGTAGCAACGAGCACCACAGGCGTTGCAGATAACGCTAGATATACTTGGTATACGCAAACGTACAAAGGGTACTTCTCGCGGTATGCTAGTCATGCCACTGAAAAAGACATTAAGAATCCATGGTTGCAAGAGTTAACCGTGAGACTTAAACACACGCCCTATGGTGGGGATCTTCAATTTCTTAAGGTAAAGATTCAACTTAATTTTCACTTCCCGGGATTTTATAAACATCATTTGATTTATCTATCCCCAGGATATGAGTATACACATCAAGAAGCAACAAGAGCAACGACCATTAATGGCTTAAAAGGTAAGGAAGCGAGCACTTATGCTGTCTCCAGGAACAAATATATCCAAGTGCCTAACATGTCGGCTTACTACAACTTCCCCATTTGCTATCCTGATTGGGGGTTAGGTTACCTTGTCTACATAAAACGGATAAGGGCCAATGTCTGTTATGTTTTGGGGGGCATAACAAAAACAGAAGACTTTGATCATGTTCGCTACTCGCCCACGAGCAATGGCGAGCTTTATTATGATAAAAAGGGTATAGAAACAAGAAAAAGTCCCATAATCTACGAGCACCAAATAGGCATTGCTTTGCTGGCCGACATACACCTTTTGTTGACTGAAACCCCACTCACAGTAGGGGGGCGCTACCTCTACTCACTCACCCATCAGACCGATAGGTGGATGTTTGTTTTGGGGATGAAGGTGCAAATTTAATCCATGTAGAGAGAAGTAGTATGCAAAACATACCAGATGCCGTTCATCTCATTTTTCCTATGCATCTGCGTCAGAATCCATCTAGCCTATGCCTAACAAAGAGAATAACCAACTAAGTCCACGCAACGAAATCGTTTTTTACGAGACAGCAGACGGTAAGGTTGCTATCTCCGTTCGCTTTGAAGAAGAAAACATTTGGCTCACCCAGCGGCACATGGCCGATCTGTTTGAGTGTTCGGCTGAAAATATTTCATGGCACTTAAAGAACATTTATGGGACTGGAGAGCTCGACAAAGAGGCAACTACCAAGGATTCTTTGTTAGTTCAAAAAGAGGGTAATAGAGAGATTACACGTAGGGTTGTTTTTTATAGCCTCGAAGCCGTGATAGCGGTGGGTTACCGTGTAAACTCAGAGCGGGGTGTTGCCTTCCGCACCTGGGCTACGGATAAGCTGAGGAACTATATCCACAAAGGCTTCGCCATTGACAGTGATAGATTCAAGAAGGGCGCTAAGCTGAATGCGCACTTCTTCGATGAGCTGCTGGAAGAGATCCGGGAGATTAGGGCTTCTGAGCGTATGGCTTACCAGAAGATCACAGATATTTACGCCACATCGGTAGATTATATGCCCAGATCAGGGGCTGCATCAAGGTTCTTTGCCAGCGTGCAGAATAAGCTCCACTTTGCCATCACTGGCAGCACAGCAGCTGAAATTATTGTGGGCCGCGCAAAAAGCGACCAACCCAATATGGGGCTCACCACTTGGCGGAAAGCGCCTGATGGCAAGATCCTTCCTGCTGATACCTCCATCGCCAAGAACTACCTAAGCCGTGAAGAAATTTCTCAGCTCAACCGCATTGTGGTTATGTATATCGACTATGCAGAGTTCCAAGCCGCCAGAGGAAAAGTGATGACGATGCAAGATTGGGCCAAGAAACTGGATGCCTTTTTGCAATTTAACGAGCAAGAGCTACTAGAGGGGCTTGGCAAAGTAGCGCACGAAGTGGCCAAAGTGTTGGCTGAGAAAGAATATGAGGTCTTTAGGAAAAAACAGGACCTGCTCCATCAATCTGATTTTGACCAGCTGCTGGAATTTGGCAAGCTTAAGCCGCCTGAAAGTGGGCGTGAAAGCCCCCCCCCACACAACGGTAGCCAACTATAAAGAACCAGCCTATCCTGGAATATTGGATAGTTCGAAAAGGGCGTAGAAAGAGAGCGTAACTACCGAGGAATCCTCGGTAGTTCAGAAAGAGCAGCGCCAACGCGCAGTTTAGTACTCCGGAATTTCCGGAGTACTGCCACAGATGGGAAGCAAGAGGCAACTACCACGTAAGTCTTAGTAGCGCAAAAAGGGTGTAGAAGTAGAGCACGGAATTAAGGAATCCTTAATCCGTGCAAAGGGGTTAGAAATAGAAAGCAACTACCGGGGAATCCTCGGTAGTTCAGAAAGAGCAGCGTGAGCTCACAATTTAGTACGCCATCGTCTGCACTACGGTATGAAAACCTCGCTAGACTCAAAAGTTTAGCGCCTACCGCATAGGTGACTCCTCAAACTTTACAGTTTGTGTTGAAAGCGCTATGCTTGCTCAATCTGGATCGTTCTAAAACTGCACATGGTTGGGGGCACATCAGGCTACAAGCCAAATTTTCTGTGAATGCCCTTTGCTATGAGGCCAAGACCAAACTCACTGTCCTTTTGGTTAAGTCACATGACTTTATCTGCACACGGACCACGTCGCTCAGGCGGTAGCTCTTCTTAGAACGTTTGCCCACCACCGTAAAATTCTTGGCATCCAGCTCATAATAGTCATCCTGCATATCCGCCAAACGCACCATGCCCTCACATCGGCTACCCACCAGTTCCACATAGATCCCCCAGTCCGTAACCCCAGAGATAATACCATCCAAAGTTTCTCCCTGTAGCATCTGCATCCACTCCACTTGCTTGTAGCGTGTAGAAGCCCGCTCTGCATTTGCCGCCCCACGCTCTCGCTCAGAAGCATGCTTACATTTCTCCTCGTACGCGTTGGCATCGGCGCCAAACTCTCCCTTAAGGTATTGTTTGAGCAACCGGTGCACCATGATATCGGGATACCGCCTAATGGGGGAGGTAAAGTGGGTATAGTGTTGGAAAGCCAAACCAAAATGGCCCTTTTCTTGGCCGGTATACACAGCTTTGGCCATGCTGCGAATAGCAAGTGATTGAATGATGTTGGCCTCAGGCGTTCCGGAAGCAGCTTTCAAAATTTCATTCAGCGTATAAGCGATAGATTCCTTTTGGGAGCCTCTCTTATAACCCAACTGTTGCACAAAACCCCAGAATTCCTCCAGTTTTTCCGGATCCGGTTCGTCATGCGTTCTATACACAAACGTGGGCAAATGCTTCGCCTTTTGCATTTTGGCCACCCGTTCCGCTACCCGTGTGTTCGCCAGCAACATAAATTCCTCCACCAGCTTATGCGTATCTTGAAACACCTTGGCTACAATGCGCAAGGGTTTTCCCTGTTCATCCAG
>CAJQOF010000077.1 GCA_905479855.1 uncultured Cytophagales bacterium | reverse complement strand
CTCCTTAGAGAAATTGATCGCTGCCAGAGAAAACCTCGCCTCTTATAGCCCAGAAGAACGCATGAATAAGCTTACGTTAAATCCAGACCGTGCTGATATGATTATCCCTGCCGCGCAGCTATACGAGAGGGTCATGATCTGGGCGGGGGTAGAAAATATAATGACGCCCAATATCAGCCTGAGGGATGGTATTGTAACGACACTGTACGAGCAGCACGCAGGCCATTAAGGGGAACGCTGCAAGCACTAACGTGGGGAACCACTATTGCAGGGGAGTGTGGTGTGTGCGCTACTAATGCGCAGCAGCAGCAGCCTTTAGTTGCGCTACATCTACATTGGTAATCACGGGCGTAGCCAACAGCCGCTTTATCGTAGCCTTTCTTTGGGACGCCTTAGTTTTGTTCTTTCTGACCTTCCTTTTTAATCTAGTAACTGCCATGGTGCGTTTTTATATAACCTGTTCGGCTATGGTTAAACCATCAGCAAGCAAGAATACTCACTAACGGTAACTGTGGTGGGCTCTGTAGGGTTCGAACCTACGACCCCCTCCTTGTAAGGGAGGTGCTCTAAACCAACTGAGCTAAGAGCCCTTAGCGAAGGACGCAAATATAACTAAAATCCGCTCAATTTACGTAACTTGGTGCACTCGCCATTGATAAATCTCTAAAATCGTTCACTTGGTGCAACAAAAACGGCACCACTTGCACAAGAAAGTAATAGCTTCCACCTTAGCGATTTATGGTGGTACCCAAAATTTGAACCACTAATTGAGAAAAAATAGGGGAAGTATTTAACTACAAAAAAACTATCCAGCAACCTGCAGATTTTCAAGGACTTTCCTATCCAAACCGGTTATCTCCCTGACTGCGTCTAAAGCAATGGTGGCCCCTTTTCTTGGACCACCATCGTTAACTCTACTGAGGGTAGTACTATTTAAGGAGAATAGATGGGAAAGTTGCAGAAGAGAGGAGTGAAATCAATAGACCTCATTGTTGCAGACGGCCTTGTAGGTTTCGCCGATATAGCGAAACAATACTATCCTCAATAGAGTGTACAGAGATGTGTAGTACATTTACAACGTGGGTTGCTGAATAAGGTTAGCCCAAAAGACAAGGTAACATTGGCAAAAGATCTCAAGAAAGGGTTTAATAACTTTTCCGCCGATTGTAGTAAAGCAACAGTTGCCTCTAATTTGGAGGCTTTTCATGAACGATGGCAGGAGCGCAATGGCAAGATCACTAAAAAGGTGCTAAATGAGGGTTTCAGCAACGACTATTTGGCACACATTGACTACCCTGTGGATGTGAGGAGGATGCTTTACACCACCAATTCAATTGAAAACCTGAATAGGAAGATGAGGAAAGTCACAAAAACCAAGGTAACCTTTGGTAAAGAATCGAATATGCTAGTCTTGATCTATAGCAGCACAGATTTTGAAAGTAATAACTGACAAAAGTATCCCGTCGCTCAATTCAGCGAATGGCCAAGCAGAAAAACAGCCTTCAACTAACGCCCCCTCTACAACACCTATGGCCAACGCAGCAAGATCCCTAGACAAGCATAGCTGTCCTATGCAAACCCCAGGTACACCCCCCATTCCCCACACAGCAGGTGGCGTCATCATCAAGGGAATGCCCAATGTGCTTATAGCCGGGTTGCCAGCGGCGCGTGTGGGCGATCAGCTGCTTTGTGCAGGGCCACCGCCTCATCCAGATGTAATTGTCATGGGCTCTACCACTGTTTTTATAGGCGGAGTGCCGGCAGCAAGAAAAGGAGACCCTACCTCCATGGGAGGGTCCATACAGTTAGGGGCACCAACAGTAATGATAGGGTAGCTTAGTTATCAGTGATCAATTATTAGTTATAGGGGTTATGAATAATGCAAGTACTTTTTTAGGGAGGGGATGGGCCTTTCCGCCCTCCTTTGATCACCACAGCCGGTCTGTGGAAATGGTGAAGAATGAAGAGGATATTATAGAGAGCCTTAGAATATTGCTCGCTACAACGCCTGGCGAACGCCCTATGGAGCCTGAATATGGCTGCGACCTGAGTCCGCTTGCCTTTCAACGTTTGGACCTGAACTTGGAGACTTTCATGATCAACAACATCAAGAAGGCTATTGCCAACCATGAGCCTAGAATCCGTGTTAATGCTATTCAGCTAGCCACGGAGGATAAGCTAGAGGGAACGATTGGTATTAAGGTAGACTATACAATTCGGGCCACCAATGCGGCACAAAACATGATTTATCCTTACTATTTCGAAAATTCTGCGGGTACTTGAATGCAAATAGAGAAGGGGCTATAACGTAGCTAGAGCCACCCCACAAGATCGTCCTGAAAAAAAAGTAGGGAACTTTCCTACGCCAAGAATTTTACGTACGTTCGTGCAGTGGGAGGCAGGAAACGAAGGAGAAATTTATAAAACAAAAAAATATACGACCATGAAAACAATAATAAAAATATTTACGCTAACTGTTTTGCTGCACAGCTGTGCAAGCGAGGTGCAATATGGCATGCAAGAGGGCAGTGAAGAAAAAGGGGAGGGGCAACTAGCAGCAACCAGCAAGGACGAGGTCTTTGAGAGATTTATGGACTTGTGCGATGACGAGGATACGCCACCCGAAGATATTAAAAAGTATGTGCGTGAACACAAGGATATAGCAGACCACCAATCTCAAGCAGCCTTTGAGGGCGATGAATGTACCTTCCTCCACTATGCTGCCAACGAAGGGAGTATAGCTGCAGCGAAAGAAACTTTGGCCTCAGGGGTGGCTGTAGATATTGCCACAAAAACAAAAGGAACCACGCCGCTCCATTTGGCTGCCGCAGCTGGCAAGTTAGAGATGGTGAAGTACTTGGTGAGTAAGGGGGCCGATGTTAACAAACTAGATAATGTTGGCGCCAATGTGCTGCACTATGCTACCTATGGGAACCACCCGATGATCGTAAAATACTTTGTGGAAGAACATAAGATGTCGGTGTATGTACGGAATATAAGGGGTGTCAGTTTACTGCATTTGACTGCAGATGTGGATTCGTATGGCCTGCTAGATTACATTATTGAACAAGCCCCAAAAGAGAGTGGGAAAGACTTGAAGACGCTGCTTAACTGCCAAGATACGTGGGGGGGGACTCCTTTACATCGCGCAGCAGCCCTGGGTAGGTACGACATGATCAACTTGCTTTTGGAGTATGGGGCTGACAAGGCAGTGAAGATGAATGACGGCGCTATTGCAGCAAGAGTGGTGCCCAAAGGATGGCGCCGGTGCGTGGGGTTTTGGCCGATTATTAAAAATCTTATGCCTTGAAAATGTTGTTTACAACGGATGCATTGACAACTATAAATCATATCGCTGAAAAAATATTATAACGATGTACAAACAGTTAAAGAAACTAAAAAGGGGTTGTTACTGGCTTGGAATTATGTGTTTGGTTTGGGTGATTCCCGGCCAGGCTATGGCGGTTAGTGGGTTTAAACTTGCTCCAATGCCTACTATTAAAAAGACCACGAGGAAAATTAACATAGCTAATGGGCGACTAATCGCAGAGGTGGGAGAGCAAGCCAAGAAGGAAATAGGGGAGTGGAAGGATACGGTGGAAGTAAACTATGAGTTTGGAGAAGAAAAACCCTGGACAGAAAGTAGTGATGAAGAAGAACCGGGAGGATATGGTGTAGGTGCTCCAAGCAAGGATAACTCCGATCTCCATCGCAAAAAGAAGGCGAAAACCACTGCTACTAGTTCTTCTGCAAAAAATAGATCGCTGAAAAATGTTGTTAACTACACGAAAGTGACCTCGAAAAAGAGCGGGGAGGAAGTAGACAACTTTGTTAAGAAAGATACACCGTTCCCCACAGCAGCTCTTTTGGCCAGGGATGCCAAGGAGATTCATGGCTACAGGAAAACAGCCTTCAAAAGGGAAACTGGCGTTGTGCTCTGCGTAGCATTGCGAGACAGCGAGAAGCATGTGAGAAAGCTTGCCTTTTGTAACCAGGAGCGGTACATGGAGCCAGCCCTTCGTGAGCAGGCAGAGAAGATGGGCTATCAAGTAATATCTTCCGAGCAAGCCCATGCGGAGGGGCAATTTCTGCAGTACCTGCATGCAAGAGGTGTATTTACCAACCCAAAACCAGTATTCACCCACATCATGGGCATGGGGTGCAGCAGACTGCACTGCGGAGAGTGCGATGCCCTGCTTTGTTTACTGCTGGGGAATTCTTACCACAGCATCACCGCAGCAGTTTCGGTTGCGAATATAACCTCACCATTTAAAATCATACCAGGAGAGGACGAGTGCCATTTTAAGCTAGAGAGACAGGAAACAGAGTCTTGCGTCATCGTTTCTGGAGAGCAGGCTGTCGAGCTTGGAAAAAAGACCAAGGCCACAAATAGTGAGGAAGAAGCCAAGGCCAGCAAAGGAGAAGCAGGTGGAGGTGCAGAAAAGGCTAAAAAAACCAGCAAGGAAAAATCAGACGGTGGCAAAGAGGAAAAAAAAGAAGAAGCAGGCACTGCCGAGAAGAAGATCTACAAAAAGTGCTTCCTGCCAGAAGAGCTACGAGAACTGATACGGGCAAGGCTAGGGGTGGGTAGCATCAAGTGGGGAAAGAAGTACACAAAGATTAAAAAGGAGAAATATTAGTAGTGAGTAAGGGGCGGTAGATAAGAATAGTAGCATTGAAGTTACTGCCTATAGCGCAGCTTAAAAGAATCTATCGTGAACAAAAAAACCATTGCACCACGCCAGCCGACTACCCTGGACTATGGCTTCCTGAAGAAAAAGGGCATT
>CAJQOF010000076.1 GCA_905479855.1 uncultured Cytophagales bacterium | reverse complement strand
CTTTAAAGGTGATTAAGAATTCCAGCACAGTCACAAAATTCTGCAACACCCCGGAGACCTGCTCGTTCCACTTTTTTTGCACCACCTGTGCGTCGTAGCCGTCTGGCTTTACAAAGAAATACTTGGCTTGCAGCCAAAAATCTTGGGGAAAGACCACCCGTTCTTTAACGAGCGCACAAACTTGCAGCGCCTTCTCTGGCTCGTAGGAGATTTTGTTTTCTTCCAGCGCCTTGCGCAGATGCGCCACCACCACCTCGTTGGGTTGTGCTCTTAGGTATTGTTGATTGAACCACTCGGCTTTCTGTATATCAAACTTAACGCCAGACTTCCCAATGCGTTCTAGCGAAAAAGCCTGGATAAGTTCTGCCAAACCAAATAGCTCCTGGTCCCCACCAGGGTGCCAGCCAAGCAGCGCCAAAAAGTTGAGCAACGCCTCTGGCGCATAGCCTTTCTCGCGAAACCCTTGGATCTGCTCGCCCGTAGTGGGGTCCTTCCAAGCCAAGGGAAAGATAGGGAAACCCTGCTTGTCTGCATCCCGTTTGCTCAGCTTGCCGGTGCCCTCAGATTTCAACAGCAGCGGAAGGTGGACAAACTGTGGCATCGTTGCTTCCCAGCCCAGGTATCGGTAAAGCAGCACGTGGATAGGGGTAGAGGGGATCCATTCTTCTCCGCGTATCACATGCGTAATCTCCATTAAGTGATCATCCACCACATTGGCAAAATGATAAGTCGGTATACCATCCGCCTTCATCAGCACCTTATCATCCAAGTCGGCCGTGTTGGTCTTTACCCAACCACGCACGGTGTCGTAAAAGCGAATATCTTCTTGCTGCGGCACTTTAATGCGAATTACGTAGGGGACACCCGCTTGTAGCATGCGTTCCACTTCCTCTTGGGGGAGGGTAAGGGAGTTTTTCATCCATGCTCTGCTGACGGCATTGTATTGTGGCGCCGCCACCCTGGCAGCCTTTAGTCGCGCACGCATGGCATCTAGCTCTTCTGGGGTATCAAAGGCATAATAGGCTTTGTCCTCGGCAATCAACTGATTGATCTGCTGCTGATAAATCTCCTTTCTCTCCGATTGCCTGTACGGCGCAAAGGCCCCCCCCTTTTCGGGTGATTCGTCCGCTTCTATACCCAGCCACTGCAGGGTTTCCCGAATATATTGCTCTGCCCCCGGCACCAAGCGCGCCTGGTCGGTATCCTCTATGCGCAGTATAAACTTCCCCTGGTGCTTTTTGGCAAAGAGATAGTTGTACAAGGCAGTGCGCACGCCCCCAATGTGCAGCGGGCCAGTGGGGCTTGGGGCAAATCTTACGGTTACTTTTTCCATGGTGTTGGGTTTTGCGCAAAGGTACACAAGGTGGGCGGAGTGGGATGCGGATGGCGAAGCGAATTTGGGAATAAAATGATTAACTTCGCGGCAGAAAGCGCAACAAAAAGATAGCCTACTATGCCACTCATAAGAAAATTTCTCAACCCCCGTAATGATAAGGCCTTTAAGCGTGTCTTTGGCGAAGAGCGAAATAAGGACATCCTTATCCACTTCATCAATGATATTCTTGACTATAAAGGCAAGGAAAAGATCGTGCATGTCGAACTATTACCACTCCAGCAAGACCCCAAAATAGCAGCCATAAGGCGGTCTATCGTAGACGTATCTTGCGAGACCAGCGACGGAAAGAAACTGATAATAGAGATGCAGGTAAATAAGCAAAAGAGCTACCTAAAAAGAGCGGAATTTTATGCCGTGAGGGCATACGGCAACCAGCTCACCGAAGAACAGATTGAAAAAGCGGAAAAGGAAAAGGGTGATAAGTTATCTCATGATGAAACTTATCAACTGCTAATACCGGTGGTTTTCATTGCTGTGCTTAACTATATTGAATTCCCCGATAAAAAGGACCTCATTAGCTTACATTCCACCCGTGATGAAAAAACCAATGAACATGACCTAAAAACTTTCCGCTACGCCTTTGTGGAACTGCCTAGGTTTAAAAAAGATATCAGTGAGTGTACCTCCATCGTGGATAAGTGGTGCTATTTTCTGAAGCGCGCGGAGTCCACTACGCCAGAGCAACTTAATTTGCTGGTGGCCAATGACCCTATTATTGGGAGAGCCTATGATGAACTGAATAAGTACAACTGGACTGAGGAAGAGTTCCGTATTTATGAGGATATCCAAAAGGTTAACCTGGATAACCAGGCTGCAGATGCGTGCAAGTTTAATGATGGCAAGGCAGAAGGCAAAGCAGAAGGAAAAGCAGAAGGAAAAGCAGAAGGAAAAGCAGAAGAGAGGCGTATAATGATTCTAGGAATGCATGAGGATGGCCTACCTAAAGAAAGAATAGCAACTATTGCCAAGATTGCCGTTGCCGTTGCCGAGGTAGAAAAAATCCTCGGTAATGAATAACTGAAAGAGCGTCGTGAGGCCTTTTTTATAAGCAATTAGGATAATTCTATTATTTTCATTACTTATGCATCGATTTTTGCAGTGTAAGTCCATATGAAATACCATTCATCTAACCCCATCACTATGAGCAACCAAATCCTAACAAGTAAAAAGAAAACAACACGCTATTCTTACGACCATAAGCAAGGAAATCGCTTTATCGCCACCCTGCTTCTCTTTAGTATGCTGTTGCAGAGCTGCGGTGGTGGTACGTTGAGGGTGCTGGATGACGGGGCGACGGAAGTCGCCCCTAAAACAGGTTTGTCATCCCGAGGTTTATTCCGAGCCATGTCCCGAGCCTTGGCGAGGGGCTGCGAGGGACCTCGAGGGATCCTAGACGAAACTGCTGTCCGTAGTTCTCAAACTACGCACCATGCTACTGAGGGTGCCTTATGTGAGATAACTCGCGGGGCTCGGGATGACAAAGCAGGGGATGATTCGCTACGCGAATCATCAAAAAACACCGCTGTCCGTAGTGCGGGAACTACAGGTTTCTACCACCTCAACGCCCACGGCACCAAAGAGCCCATTACCGCCATGCAGGCAGCAAGGTTGAAGCAGCAGGGCCATGTAGCAACGCAGCGGGGGCATGCCCAAATTGTGCACAGGGCAGGAATGTTGCCTGGCGGGATGCAAGAAGGCGGAGCAGGTGGCGGGAATGAAAAGGAAGAAGAGCAACTGCTAGAGGAGACCTGTGTCATCGTCCAGAAAAGCGATGGTGTTGAGCAAAAGAAATCCTCCATGGAAAATGAAGGGGTAGCTCCTCCAGCTTACCAACAAGTAGCCGTAGCAAGTAATACGATAGCCCACCCGCCCTTAGTCTATGAAAGGTATGAAATCTATAGGATTTCCTTAGAAGCGCAGATAGAAACCCAAATAGACATCAATGAACTCAGCGACGAGGCTGCCCGGGCTGCTGTGTTGCACCCTAGGGGGACTGGTGGCACAACGCCATTACACAGAGTCTTTAAAAGAAACAGCCGACTGACTGGAGAGGGCAAGCCAGTAGACCCCAAAAAATGGGGCATGGGGAAAGCACTGATAACACTACAAGCCGATGTAACACTACAGGACAAGGATGGCAGAACACCCCTCCATGATGCCATCTTTCCAGGCAACCACGGACCACTCATCTCACTGTTAGTCGCCCACAACGCCGACCCCAATGCCCAGGAGAGCCAAGGCAATACCCCCCTGCACCAAGCCATACTGGCAGGCACAAGGAATATGGCAGCACACCTACTTTCGCTAAAAGCGGCCGTGGACATCCAAAACAACGATGGGCACACTCCCCTCCATTTAGCCGCGGAACATGGCCAAGCGTCCTTAGTGCAATTCTTGCTTGAAAATCATGCACAAGTGGGCGTACGCAGTAGCGATGGCACCACCCCTTTGCTAAAAGCCGTTATGCATGGCAGCCATCCCATTGTTGACTTGCTGCTCAGTGCCCCATCGAGCAACAGTGCCCTCGATGCCGCAGAGAACAGTGGCCGTACTCCCTTGTTTGAGGCCTTGATGCATAACCACCTTGACATTGGCGAGCTCCTCATCTCCTACAACGCTTCAATGACCACGATCTACCAAGGTGATAGCCTGTTTGGTTGGGCGGCGATCCATGGAAATAGGGAAGTAATGCAACTGTTGATGAAGTATGGTGGCCCAGAGCTCGTATGCAGCGAAGGAGGCAAACTATATGGAACAGCAGGTCCCCCTCGGTTAGTCGGCCACAATTCCTGCGAAGAAGGAAAGTATAATGGCGCGGAAGAGGAGCATGACAAACAGCACCCAAAAACATCCCACCCAGAAGATGGGGCGCAGTCTGCTGAGGAAGAAGGCAAAGAAGCGCAGACAACCTTGCCCCCTGCATATGCGGCATTACAAACAAGATTTGAGGAACAGCAACAGGAGCTGGTACGTATGCATACCCGCCTACAACAAGCGGAAGAAGTAGAAGCCAAGCGCAGCGCAGAAGACGAGGCCAGACGCAGGAAAGAGGCCCTGAAAGAACAATTTGCCGAGCAGACTCGCATGCAAGCGGAGCAGCAACAACAGCTCGTGGCCCTAGCGCGCGAGCAAGCGCAATTGAAGAGGCAACTGCATGGGCCGCAAAATCTACCAGAAGATGTGGAGCGCGCCGAGGAGCAAGCAGCACGGCAGCAAGAATTGGCCGAACACATGCGGGAAAAAGCCGAACTACAACAACAACTGGTGACCCAAGCCCGGGAACAAGCAGAACTGCAGCAGCAACTCCTTGCCCAAGAAAGTGAACAAGAAGCGGTACAACAACAACTGGACCGCCAGAAAAAGCGGGCAGAAGAGGAGCGCAGCGCCCAAGCAGACAGGCAAGAAGCATTGCAACAACAATTAGCGACAGAACAAGCGCAAGCGGCAGAGGAACGTACCGCCCAAGCCCATAAGCAAGCAGCACTAGAACAGGAAATTGCGGCAGGGTAGGACGAAGAAACCGTTTTCATTTCACCAGCTGTATGAAAAATCAACCTTTAACGCTGAAAACCACAAAATTCATCAGACACGAATTTCTGAGTGAAAAATTCATATTTTAATGATTTATTTCTTGCTGAGCCGCGAAAAGGTCGTGCCGCCTGTAGGCGCTTGTATATGGTTTAATATCCTTGCTTTAATCGGGGGGGAGGGGGGAGGGGTTAATGGAGGCAATGCGGGAGGGGGGATTAATGGAGGCAATGTCAGGGGGGGGGGGTAATCTAAGATTACCCCCCCCCCCCA
>CAJQOF010000075.1 GCA_905479855.1 uncultured Cytophagales bacterium | reverse complement strand
TTGCCCGTCAAATGAACCTTGTCTGCATTGATAACAATTACATTATCGCCACAATCCACATGGGGGGTGAAGCTAGGCTTGTGCTTGCCTCGAATAACGGCTGCCACCTGGCTGGCTAAACGGCCCAAGGTTTGGGCGCCGGCATCCACAAGGACCCACTCCTTGTGGGTGCCTTCTCTATTAATTGACTTTGTTTTATAGCTTATGTGGTCCACTGGTATCTTTTTTGCGAGCGTGCTGAATACAAAAACGTATACCATGCACGAAGAGCAGCAAAAGTAGCACCTTCTTTGTTGCTGTGCAACTTGTATGCCACTTACCTGGTACTATGCTTGCAGAAGAAGTGGAGGTTGCTGCCTAATCTACACTTGCATACTTCGCCAATTGCTTGAGTAATGTGCCAAAATCATTGGGATAGGGCGCCTTAATGCTTATTTTATTCCCCTGAAGGCCCATAAACGCCAAACAGTACGCATGCAACGAAACTCTTGGCGTAAGCGATTTTTCTTCGGTATGTTGCTTGAGTCTGTAGCGTGGCTTTAAAGTAGATAGATAGAGCAAATGGCCATCATATTGTATATCGCCAGCAATAGGCGCCTTCAAATACGTGGCATGTACCCTAATCTGGTGCATTCTGCCCGTAATAGGTTGGCAGCTAACAAGCGTATAGCCAAAGAAATTCTGCAGGGTATTGAAGATGGTGGTGGCCTTCTTGCCGTGGCGCGGGTCTGTTTTTGCCAAGTGGTTGGGGGTGATGGAAATTGGCGCCCCCACTTGTTCTTCCCGAAAGCAATGGCTGCCCTCCAATACAGCATGGTATGTTTTATGCACCTGCCTGGCTTCAAACTGCGCGCAGAGCGCCTTATAGGCAGCGGGATGCTTGGCCAGGGCGAGGGCGCCGGAAGTTTCTTTATCCAAACGATGGCCCACTTGCGCTTGTGCATGATACTCCTTGGCTAGTTGCAAAACATGAGGCCCGGATGGTGCTCTATCTGCCAGCGTAGACATTAAGGGCGGTTTGTTAATGACGATATAGTCGTCATCTTCATAGAGAATAAGCGATTTAAAACATTTTGTTTTCAAAGTGTGTGGTGTTAGGCGGTTGGCAAAATTCCTTTGATGGACAATGCGTAAATTTGCCCAAAGTTAGTAACGAAAAAAGACCTGATTATGACCTCGAAGATTAGAGTAGGTACGGACAACTTTGCGAAGCTACTGATAAAGAGCGATGTTTTTGTGGACAAGAGCTTATTCGTAAAGGAATTTCTAGAAGATGGTGGAGATGTGGTGCTCATCACCCGCCCACGCCGTTGGGGCAAGAGCATCAATATGGATATGCTGGCCCGCTTTTTGGCCATTGAAGTGGATGAACAAGGCGTGCCGCTGCCTGAAGAAGCTTGTATAAATCGAAAGCTTTTTGTGGGGGGGGAAGTGGATTTAGGTTTGTCTACAGCTAGGAAGAAGCTGCTTCAACCACTCAAGATAGCCGAATACAAGGAGATAATAGCAGAACACCAAGGACAGTCTCCTGTCATTAGCATTGGGTTTAAGGAAGCCGTAGGGGATACGTATGAGGAGATAGCGGCAGCGGTAAAGACGCAGATCATAGCGCTTTATGTGAAGCATAAGTACCTAGAAAAGTATATAGAACCCCAAGAGAAGTTATTAGCGGAAGTACAAAAAGAGAAGTTGGCACGCTACTTTAAGGGAACCATGAATGAGGAAGACATAAAGAGTAGCCTGCTCTTCCTAAGCGAACTCTTATACAAACACTTTGGCAAGCCAGTCTACGTCCTCGTCGATGAGTATGACACCCCCATTCATAGCATTTACCCTCAGGTTGCCCAAGGACATCCAGCGCACCTAAAAGAGGTACTTAAGTTATTTAGGGGGATTTTTGGGGCTGTTTTTAAATCTAACGACGCGCTAGAGAAAGGACTGATCACAGGCATTTTACGCATTGCCAAGGCAGATCTTTTTTCTGGCGTGAACAACCTAAGTGAATGTACGCTACTGGATAAATATTTTTGTTCTGCGTACGGCTTTACGGAAGAAGAAGTGGTTCAGATGCTAGACCAAATGCCTATCCCTACTCCACTGGAAGAAATCAGGCGTTGGTACAATGGCTATACTTTTGGTAGACAAAGCACACGGATGTACAACCCTTGGTCCATCATGAGTTGTTTGCGCAACGAAGGGGAGTTGGATCATTACTGGATGGATGGCGGAGGCACGGCACTGGTTGATCAAGCATTGCTTGCTGATGATATACAGGAAAATTTGCAAACGCTCGTAGCAGGAGGGAGCATTGAAATACCGATCATAAAGCAAATTCGCTTCGATGACATCAGCAGCGCTAATGGCCTCTTTAGCCTCTTGCTCTTTGCAGGTTACCTCAATCCTGATAAGGAAATTATAAGAGGTGTCTATGCGCTATCCATCCCTAATGATGAGGTACGCTATATCTATGAGCAACGATTATTGAAATGGCTTACGCAAAAGCTGCAGGCAAAAGACAAAGAATTGCCTCATCTAATAAGCTTATTAGCAGCGGGAAAAATCAAAGAATTTGCGCAAAAGTTGAAAGACCTACTGGCTGTTGCCGTCAGTTTCTTCCAGACAGGCGAAAAAAGCGGTGAGTTGTTTTATAACGGCTTTATGTTTTGTTTGATTAGTGTTTTGAGCGATAGCCACACCATAGAGAGCGAAGCGGAGAGTGGAGCGGGTAGGCCTGACGCGGTGCTCATTCCCAGAGCCGGGAGAGGGGAGCTGGCGTTTGTGCTTGAGTATAAAATAACCCCAAACGCTGAGGGGCTTAAGGCTATGGCGGAGAAGGGGCTGGCGCAAATAATAGAGAAAGGGTACAGCGCCAAGGCCAAAGCGCAGCCGCATGTAAAG
>CAJQOF010000074.1 GCA_905479855.1 uncultured Cytophagales bacterium | reverse complement strand
GTACACTACGGCCATTGCTAGAGATCAACTAACAGCCACTACGCCTTTTGGTACTGTGGTTGATTGGATTTATTGCGCAGACGGGTTGAACTATGCGGTAAAAGATTGGGGGGTTGTGTCAGGTATTTCAAGGGGACTTTCGGATCATGACTTTCCGTGGGTGCGAATCAGCGTACATTTGCCTCAAATAAGCCACTTCCTAAGCCGATATCATGCTAGACTTTCTCATTGTAGGCCAAGGCATTGCAGGGTCGGTGCTTGCTTTGCAGCTGCTAAAGCGCAACAAAAAGGTGTTGGTGATCAATAACAGAGCCACCAACTGCTCCTCTGCTGTTTCGGCGGGCATTTACAACCCCATTACAGGCCGGAACATGGTAAAAACCTGGCTTGCCGACGAGCTCTTCCCCTACCTCACGCGCTTTTATCAGGAAGCAGAGAAAACCCTGAAGGCCCAATTCCTGCACCCCATGCCCATTTTTCGGCCGTTCTTAACGGAACAGGAACGTGCGGAATGGCTAACCAGGGTTTTGCAAAGAGACTTTAGTGACTTTGTAGCGGAGGTAGCAGCCCCTACCTTCCACCAAGACAATATGGTGCATCAGCATGGAGGCATTGTGCTCAAGCAGTCTGGCTATTTGGATGTGAAGGGCTTTTTGAAGGCAACGCGAACTTACTTGGAAGAAACGGGCAGCTACCTAGAGGGGGACTTTATTTACGATGACATGCACCTTGGCAGCTGGGTAAGCTACCAAAATATAGCCGCCCACCAGGTGATCTTTTGCGAAGGGCCACAAGCCCAGCATAACCCCTTTTTTAGTGCATTACCCTTTCGATTGGTAAAAGGCGAACTGCTTTCGGTCACCTTGCAGCAGCCACTCGATGTAATTTACAATAGAGGCATCTTTATAGTGCCACAAGCAACCGCGGCCAACCAGGCGATTGTGGGCGCTACGTATAATTGGCAAGAATTATCACCAACACCCACAGAGGCAGCAAGGCACCATTTGGAAGAGAAGCTGCGCAAGACCTTTAGCCTGGCCTACACTGTGAACGATCAGCAGGCAGGTATTCGGCCAGCTACCTTCGACAGACACCCGCTCATAGGCTTGCACCCAAGGCACCCACAGATCGGTATTTTTAATGGGCTAGGCACCAAAGGTGTTTCGCTAGCGCCTTACTTTGCAGAGAAATTGGTGAAACACTTGTTGTTACAGGAAGCATTGCCCCAAGAAGTGCAACTTAGTAGGCTAGAGACAACACCATTCACCCAAGTTGCCCATAGTGCCCACAAGGGAAATACCAACAATTTCGCCCAGAACAAATCATAAACAATGCAGCTATTGAATAAGCGTATTACAACTATAGGGATAATGCTTCTCTCTTGCCTAGGAAGCGTGTCATGGGCTTTACAACCTAACGAACACATTGAAGTGGCGATTAGTCTGGACGATGCGCCCATGCCGGGTACTATCCTTTTTGGGGGTGTTGCCAGAACGGCGACAATTATCAAGAAGCTGCAAGAAGTCAACAGTCCATCTATTGGTATTTTTGCACTCGGTGTACATGCAGGGCAACCAATTGGTAGGAAGCGGCTAGCAATGTATGGTGCCTCAGGGCACGTCATCGCCAACCACTCTTACAGCCACTACAGGCTAGGAAAGGTTGGCGCAGAGACCTTTATTCAAGATATCCAAAAAGCACACGATCACTTCTGTGGGTTAGAGAACTTCCAGCCTTTCTTTCGCTTCCCTTATCTCTATGAAGGTGACAATGCAGCGCAAAGAAATAAGGTATTACAAGCCTTGTCAGCGCTAGGTTATAGAGAAGGCTATATTACCGTATGTAACTATGACTTTTACATCAACAGCCTGGTAGCCAAGGCATTGCAGCGTGGCCAAAAGGTAGACTATGACAAGCTCAGGGTAGTGTATCTCAATATTTTGTGGGACTGCATCGTATTTTATGACCAGTTGGCGGATAGGGTACTCAAGAGAAAAGTTAAGCATGTACTACTGCTGCATGCCAACGACTTGGCAGCACTTTATTTGGGGGATCTCGTTGAATTTATTAGAAGTAAGGGCGGGAAGATTATTGCTATCGAAGAGGCTTATACGGACGACATTGCTGCCATGCCGATCACTACAACGTTGAGTAAACATGGCCGTATTGCCGCGATAGCGCATGAAAAAGGAGTTGCAGACAAGGACTTATCGCATCCTTCGCAATCTTACGACTACATCCAAAGTGCGTTAGAAAAAGCGAAAGTATTTTCGGCCCCTAGCAGCCAGCAATAACAAAGCAGAGGAGCGTATTTGGCACAGCGCTCGGTGCAAGTAGGCTTCCTCTACTTCCCAGGGCGATACTTCGCTTGGCTAAAGAGCGCCTGCGTGTCGGTATTTTGCATTAAAGCAGGCAAGCTCACTTCGTTATGCTTTTGCCTATAGCTTTTCACCACTTCCCAGCCCAACCACCGGCCAATATTGCCCGGGCACCCTTGCCCTATTTCTGAGGTAAAAGGTCTATCGCTGATGTATTTATTCTTGATGAAGTGATTGGTGGTATAGAGCAGTGCTTCTTCAATAAAATGCTGCCACACCACATCCTGGTGCTCCATCACAGCTGCCCACTGCTCCGGCGTATAGCCCAAGATTACGTTGGACGCTACCGTGGGCAACATAGCCTGGGCAAAGCAGTACGCCTTGCCATAGTGCAGTATCTCCGCCAAAAGCGTTTGGTCACTCTCGTCTGTCTCAATAAAATCTTGCGAAAGCAGCAGCATCGTTTTGGGCACAATATAGGCCGGCTCATACGCCCTGAGGATATACTCCGGTAATTCAATAGGCCTAAACTTCGCCCCCTCACCCATGAAAAAGTCCAGCCCAATAACAATAAGATCTTCACCAAGAAAGAGGTCCCTTCCCATTCCCATAATAAAGGTGGCTAGCTGCGGAACCTTAAAGTCAGGGTAATAGTACAAAAGATAACGAAAAGCCTCCTTAAACTGCTGCTCTACGGCCGAAAAGTCTCCAAAGACCCGCTCCACTTCCTTATGAAGCGCCTGTATGTGCTCAT
>CAJQOF010000073.1 GCA_905479855.1 uncultured Cytophagales bacterium | reverse complement strand
GAAAGAATTGGCAGCATTAAACGAGGCAGTTTCGCTATTTGATGGAGAAGTACAAAGCATCGTTACCGCACCTACGAAAGAATTGAAGGATTATTGGCAAGTATGTACTGATAATTATGTAGCGGACGTAGGAGAAAGAAGAAGGCGCTATACAGCTGCTAGGATAAGAATATTAGAGACCCAGGAGTGTCTAAGGAAAAGATGGGTAGATAATAATTTCCCCTTGGGTGGCGATGCTTTTTCAGTGAATTCTAGGGCTATAGAAAATGAGCTTTGGAGACTCATGAATACTTTGACAACCCTAGACAATGACATGAAGGGGATAGAAGCAGAATTCAACGCTAGAATGGGAGAACCTTTTTGTGTTATCCTGTGAGTTTCGGCTATGCGCTCATGCCCTCTGAAATACGCGTGATTACCCCGCTGTCCGTAGTTTTCAACTACGGAACTCACAACCCGTTGCGCGAGCTCCTTCAAACTCCTTCACTTCGTCCAGGACAGGGTTCAGGACAAACCTCAAGATGATAATAATCCTTTTATATACCTTACCTTTCGCCATACGGGCCCAATATTGCTGAGCCGACTGTACGTAGCTTGTAGCTACGCACCAATAAATTACTACAGCAAGCGGAATATGTAAGTGCGTAGCTGCAAGCTACGCACAGCAATGTATCAACTAAATTTGCGCCATTCATAATGCTTACCCCTCGCTGTGCGTAGCTTGTAGCTACGCACCAATAAAATACTACAGCAAGCTACGCACTTACATGTATCAACTAAATTTGCGCCATCCATAATGCTTACCCCCCCACAACCCACCTTCCTAGAAGCGCTTGCCGCCGCGCTACACACCCAGCATGGCGGCCACCTGCCTACCCTCACCGTGGTTTTCCCCACCTGGCGGGCCGGGAGTATGTTTAAGCGCTGCTTGGCGCGGCAGCTCTCCCAGCCCACCTGGTCCCCCAATGTGCTGAACATGCACTCCCTTATGCTCCAGCTGAGCCCACTGAAGCAAGCGCAGCCTTTGGTGCTGACAAAGCTGCTCTACCAAACCTTTCAAACGCTGCAACCTAGCCAGGAGCCTTTTGAGCGGTTCCACCCTTGGGGGAGTCAGCTGCTGCAAGATTTTAGCTGCCTCGACAGCTACTTGGTGGATGCTAATCGCCTTTTTTCGGAGCTGAGCGGTGGTGGGCCGCTTACTTTATCCCATAAGGCCTTCACGGCGCCGCAGCGGGAGGCCATCCATGCTTTCTGGAGCCACTTTGGCCAAGGCCAATCCGCAGCGCAAGTGGACTTTCTGCAGCTTTGGAGATTATTGCCCCAGGTCTACCAACGCTTCACACAACTACTGCGGGAGCAAGGCATCGGCTACCAAGGGTTATGCTACCGAGCAGCGTATGAGGGCTTGGTGCAAGGTACCGCACCACCCCAAAGCGGCCAGTGGGTTTTTGCCGGCTTCAATGCGCTAACGGCTGTAGAAGAAAGCGTATTGGTTTGGTACCAGAAAAACTTACCCACACAATGCTACTGGGATGTAGATGACTACTATATGGAGGATAGCCAGCAAGAGGCGGGCATTTACCTAAGGGGCCACCAAGCGCAACCCCACTTCCGGGCCAGTTTTGTGCAACCTGCGCCCAAACGGCTTACTGCAGCCAACCCAGTAATTTCGCTCACTTCCGTCGCCTCCAGCGTGGGGCAAGCCGAGGTGGTCTGCAGTCAGTTGCAAACGCTTATGGAAGAAGAGGGGGCAGGTTTTTCCCTTAGCAAAACGGCCATCATCGTTGCCAATAAGGCCCTCCTCCTACCCCTCCTGCATGCGCTGCCCTTTGCTGCAGACCAAATAGCTTGTAGCCTCGGCTATCCACTTACAGCAACAGTGGCCTATCAGTTACTAGAGCAGTTATTGGCCTTGCAACTGGTTGGCCTACAAAGAAAATCCCCACCAGGCTACTGGCCTACTGCACAAGTATGCGCTATCCTTAACCACCCACACGTGCTGGCCTACAATCCGCTGCTAGTGCAAGCTTCCCGCAAAAATATCCAGAAAACTAAGGCTGTCTACCTCGCTGAAGAAGCATTAGTGGGGGGAAATGCTTTGTATGCTACGCTCTTTAAAGCGTTGGGGCCCAAAGACCCTATTCTTCCCTACCTGGTTGCGTGCTTGCACCAGATACAAAACCCCGTAGGAGAAATAGAGAGGCCTATAAGCGCACTAGAAAGCAATGCCCTGCGGCGGTTGGTGGAGCAGCTAACGCCCATGCAGCGGGTGCTCACACCGGCCCCCTGCCTCAACGAATCGTTTGCTCAGCTACTCCGGCAACTACTACAGCCGGTAAAGCTCTCTCTAGGCTACACGGCAACAGATGGCGTGCAGATGCTCGCTATAGCGGATGCGCAGAATCTGGACTTTGACAACGTCTTTATTGTGGGTATGAACGAGGGGAAGTTCCCACCAAAAAGTAGTGCTGCCTCTTTTATCCCGTACAACCTGCGCAAGGGGCATGGGCTGCCTATAGCTGAGGAGCATCAGGGTGCAGTGTATGGCTATCATTTCTACCGACTGCTGCAGCGGGCAAAGAAGGTTTATATTACCTATAGCACACAAAGCGCAGGGGGTAAGCAGGACGAGATGAGTCGCTATCTGCTGCAGCTCTTGTACGCATCTCCACTAACAATAAAAACGCAGACGCTTGCGCAACCCATTCACCTGAGCACAACCCAGCCTATTGTCATCCCCAAAGTGGGCCAAGTGTTGCAAAAACTAAGAAAGTGCCTACCACAACCCGATGGCACCGCACACGCCCTCTCTCCATCTGCACTCAATACCTACCTAGACTGCAGTCTTCGTTTTTACTTCCAGTACCTCGCAAAACTAAAAGCGCCAGATGCCCCCCAAGAATCCACCCACGCCTTGGTCTTTGGCAATCTACTGCACGAGGTAATGGAAAAGATCTACGCACCGCTGATGCAGCAAAAAGGGGGGCAATTGTTGCAGAAGGAAGAGATAACAGCATTGAAGCCATTAGCCCTCTCTACGGTGCAGGATGCTTTTGCGCGTGCCCTTCACCAAGGGGAACCTACGCTGGTGGAGTGGAAGGGAGATGATACCATTGCGCAAGCGGTGATGGTCAAGCTGGTAACCCAGCTTTTGACGCTAGATGAAGCCTACGCGCCTTTTTCACTCATTGGCCTAGAGATGGGCCGCCAGGTGCCGCTACAGCTGGATTTTGCCCTGGACGCAGCAATAAGCGTGCGCTTGCGGGGGATTATTGATCGGGTGGACTGTAAAAATGGGGTCTTTCGCGTGCTGGACTACAAGACTGGGCTTGATAACACAAGGTTTAAAAGCGTTGAAGCATTGTTTGATAGCACAGCTACGCAGCGCAATAAGGCAGCCTTTCAAACCCTATTCTATAGCTGGCTATTCCAGCAGCAGGGGCTACCTGCCGATATAACGCGCCAAGATCTTGCCTCAGAAAGGGTAAAGGTTATGCCAGGGCTCCTGAATACGCGCCAAATATTTGAGGCCAACTTTACCCCTTATTTTTTGCTGCAACAACCTGGCGGGCGCACTTACGCTCCGCTGGAGCAGATAATTATTTACCAAGATGCGTGGGAAGAGGGGCTGCGCGAAGTGCTTACCACACTACTGGACCCTGCGCTGCCCTTTGTGCAAACAACTGACGAAACGCGCTGTGTTAACTGCCCCTACAAAGGCATCTGCCAGCGGCACTAAAGGGAACGTCAGTTGAGTGATTAAGGACAATAAAACTTTCTTCACCCGTTATTGTCAGTGCCCTGTAAACCACGTCTGCATACAGCTGTTTGTTGTTGGGCCCAACCAGCGAGGTGTCATAGAGCTCAAATGTTTCCCAAACGATTTTCGCTTTCACCTTTGGGTTTGCATAAGCCCCACAAAAGCTTTTAGCCACATCAACATCCTCCATCATATAGCGGAAGTAACGATCATGTGGTTGGTCTCTTTTTCTCATAACCCATGCTGCGCTCCTTGGTGCTGTTACAGTTCCACAAAGCAGCTGTGCCTTCTGCAACCAAAGTACCTTTTACTACATGCCCATCTTTTTTTTCAACGAAGAAAGCTCTACGCTCCCCAAGCCGGTTACATCGCTCACTGAGTCTATAGGATATTCTTTTCGGAGCATCCCCTCAGCGATAAGAACCCTCTCCTGCTGCATTCCTTGTTGCATTCCTTGTTGCATTCCTTGGTGCCGTATTTGTTGTGCTGTTGTTAACATATGCTCTTTTAGTTTTGGTGCCACGTTTTCCAATGCCTCTAATAATTCTTCCAGTTTGTGGCAGCCCACATCCACCATATACTCCAAAGATCGGTCTATATACTTATTGGTGGGCATCTCCCTGGCAATCTCAGGATGGGCCGTAATCCACGCCAGCATATCCTCATCAACCAACTTCATGAAGAGCTCAAAAATACTACTTGCCTCATGCTGCATGATAACTTCATCCTTGATCTCCTTGGCAACGACAATCTCGTCCTCCCAAAAGATTTCCTTCGCCAACGCGGGCATCCTAAAGTATTCGCCAAAACTTTTGGCATAGGGATAAGGCACCCTCTTGCCATTGTACCACGTCAAAAAGTAAATGAATGCAGGCTCCTTCTTTTGCTTAAGCACCTTTTTGAGGATGCCCAGTTTGTACTCTATCCGTCTAATAGGGAGCAGCCTATCCGGATTTCTTTCGTGGTTGAGGACGATAAAACTTTCTTCACCCGTTATTGTCAGTGCCCTGTAAACCACGTCTGCATACAGCTGTTGGCTGTTGGGCCCAACCAGCGAGGTGTCATAGAGCTCAAATGTTTCCCAAACGATTTTCGCTTTCACCTTTGGGTTTGCATAAGCCAGACAAAAGCTTTTAGCCACATCAACATCCTCCATCATATAACGGAAGTAACGATCATGTGGCTGGTCTCTTTTTTTCATCACCAATCCCTGGAGCTATACGCTTTTCAACCATCCATACGCTAAAATGAATAGCCGATTCGGACGTCTACAAAGTCTGTTACTACGGCAAATTTATCTTTGTCAGCAAGAACACGCGTCTTTAAGCTGGTACCGATAAAGAAAAAGTCTGTGATCCTGTAGTCCAAGCCCAACCGTGCATAGGCGTAAAAGTCTTCCGATATCGGCATATGATGATTCATGACATAGCCACCTACTTGCTGGCCAAACATAATTTTCCCCCACCTAAATTCGTGCCCAACCAAGATGCCCATTTTCCAGGGAGAACGCCCAGGCTGGTCCTTAAGCAACTCATCCGTGGCGCCATCATAAAAGACTTCACTACCAACCGTTAGCGCATGCAGGTTGCATACCTTGATACTCCATTGGGCAGACACCCCCCAAATATGATAGTATTCCCCCTCACTCCCATCCTTGGGTTCAAACTTTTTGAGCGAAGCAAAAGGGGCGATATCGATACGGTTCATCTTGTTGTTGAGCATCATGCTATCTGGATAGTGCATCAAACAAGGATTGGGGGTATAGCCAAGGATTAGGCCAGCGGTAACCATTTTGAAGTGCATATCCCACATCTTCTGGTGATCTTCCTTTTCAGTCAGTGGAGGCATATAGTTGAATCCTATATTGGGGCTAAGCTGCCAACGCTCGTTGAGGTTAATGTTTACAGCCAAGGCAAACAATAGATCTAGATGCAATCCCTGCCGAAAAGGTGTGTCCTTATAGCGTTCTTCCCAATCAGGCGCATTAGGGTCATCAGCATCTGGTTTTTTCAAGTTAGTGCAGGGAATGCTTGCATAAACAAGGCCTATTCCCAGTTTAGGCACAACTTCCCACTTGGCTAGGTAATTGTGGTGCGGTTCCAAATAAGTCAAAAACCCTAGTAACGTTCCTTTGTTGCTAACTCTGCCGTAGTTGAATGCAAAACCCAACTTGGGATAACAGTGAAA